>JBPCPQ010000349.1:0-3433 GCA_050999015.1 Pyrinomonadaceae bacterium
GCCGGCCTGATTCGCAGCCCGAATCGCTACAACCCTTACAAGCGCTATGAGACCGCGACCGAGCGGCGTAATCAGGTGCTGAAATCAATGGCCGAAGCGGGCGCGATTACGGAACTCGAAGCGTCGCGCGCGCAATCGGTGGAGCTAAAGGTCGCGCCGGCGAAAGGGCGCATTGACGTATCCGAAGCGCCTTACTTCGTTGACTACGTGCAGAGTCAACTGGGCGACATACTCGCCGACACGAATGCCGCCGAGCATCTGCGCATCTACACGACGATTGACATGGAGTTGCAGCGCGCGGCTTATGCGGCGGTGGTGAAGCAACTCGCCACGCTCGACAAAGTTTACGCGAAGCGTCCGAAAGTCGCGCCCGGCTCACTGCAGGCGGCGCTCGTCGCGATGAACACGCGCACCGGCGAGATCGTGGCGATGGTCGGCGGGCGCGATTACGAAAAGAGCCAGCTTAACCGCGCGACGGAAGCATTGCGGCAGCCCGGTTCGGTCTTCAAACCGTTCGTCTACGCGACAGTGCTGAACACTGCGCTCGACCCAATTCCGCGAGTCATCACGCCGGCCACAATTTACAGGGACGAGCCGAAGACCTTCGCCATTGACAATCAGGAGTACACGCCGGGGAATTTCGGCGAGCAATACTCGAACGCCCCCGTCACTGTGCGCGACGCGTTGGTGCGCAGCCTTAACGTCGTGACGGTCGAGATGGCGCAGGAGATTACCATCGGTCGGGTGATGAACCTCGCGGCGAAGGCCGGTCTGCCGAAGCCGAAGCGTTCGTACCTTGCGATGGCGCTCGGCTCACACGAAGCGACGCCGCTCCAAGTCGCCTCCGCCTACACCGCGTTCGCCGCCGAAGGAATGCGCGCCGCGCCGATTGCGATCAAACAGGTGACGACGGGCGGCGGCAGCACCATCGCCAAGCCGACGACACAGAAGACCAGAGTGTTTGACCCGGACGTGGCTTTCGTGATGACTTCGATGATGAAGGACGTGATTAATCGCGGCACAGCGGCGAAGGTTCGCGCGCGAGGCTTCAAAGCAATTGCGGCAGGGAAAACCGGCACGTCGCGCGACGGGTGGTTCGCCGGATACACGCCGAATTTAGTGTGTGCGGTGTGGGTCGGGTTCGACGACGGCTCACAACTCGGTATGACTGGCGGCGAATCGGCGCTCCCCATCTGGGCCGACTTTATGACCGCCGCGCTCGCCGCGCACCCGGACTGGGGCGGCGACTGGGAGACGCCCGCCACCATTCAACAAGCCGACATTGACCCGCGCACCGGAGCACTCGCCGCCGCCGATTCGCCCGCGAAGCGCACAGAGTTTTTTATCAATAACAGCGCGCCGAGCGAAGCGAGCAACGCGCCGCTTGACGATCCGATGATAGAAGGTGAATTGCCCGAAGACGGCGGGTACGGCACCGACACCGCTCCGCCGCTGCCGTCAGTGGGTGAGCCGGAGTTGATGCCGCTGCCCGAAGCTTCACCGCGGGGTCGGACACCGCCCCGTCTCGAGGGTCGCGGCGTCACGCAGCCCGATGGTTCGACGCGCCTTTCCGGCACGATCACGCTGGACGTTGATCCGACCACCGGACTCGTCGCGGCGGACACTTGTCCCGTTATTCGCACCAAGACTTTTGTCATCGGCCAGCAGCCCACCGAACGCTGTGGCCCCGAATACCACACCGGAAAAGTCGTCCCCCCGTCGGGCACAACCCGCCCACGCCTTGTCATACCTTAAAACGAGATAAGACTTGATGCCCGCCCGCGACAAGTGAGGATTGAGGCAGGGCGGCAATACTCAGGAGTGAAGCTGGTACTCGGTCAACCTCGGTATGAGCGCGCTATCTGTTGCCCGAACAGAGGGCGACCCCGGTGCATGTCCTGCCACTCTCGGCGGGTAATTCTGCCGAACGCCTCCACCACCATCGGATCGAAATGCTGCCCGGCGCATCTGTTGATCTCCGTCGCGGCGGCTTCAAAACTGACGCCCGCGCGATACACACGGTCACTGATCATCGCGTCGAATGCGTCGGCGACCGCGAAGATGCGCGTGTTCAAGTTAATCTCTTCGCGCCGCAGGCCGAAGGGATAGCCGGAGCCGTCCCACTTCTCGTGGTGCTGCGCGACGACGACACTCGCGCCCTCAAGAAACTTCATGCCGCGCAACATCCGCTGGCCGAGCAGGGGATGTTGACGCATCTTTACCCACTCTTCGTCCGTTAATTTCGTTGGCTTGCGCAGGATCGCGTTCGGCACGGCCATCTTGCCGATGTCGTGAAGAAGTGCGCCGAATTTCAGCGACCTCAACTGCGCCCCGCCCAAATCTAACTCACGCCCGAGCCGCAGGCTGAAGCGGACGACGCGCTCGGAATGGCCGTGCGTTTCCGCATCGCGTATTTCCAGCGCGCCGGCGAGCGCCTTAATCACGGCGCGGTTATGGCTTTCCACATCATAGACGGCGCGATCATACTGCCCCGACCGTAGTCTCAACGACCCTCTCATAGGATTCCTCCACGCGGCTTAACTTTTACGAACGGGGCAAGTGGTGAAGACGCTAAAGACGTCTTGGCCGCTGGTGTTGGGACAGTGAGAACCACTGTAAGATTCCGGGGGGCATTAGGAAAGCAACGAGAATGCAAGATTAAGGCAACACAACTCTGCGTGGCAGTCCTCCTTAATGTCCCGATGTCTTCCTTCGTAAATCTAGAAATATTGGAAGTTAACCCGCCGGAAGTCCGGTCTCCAGTGCCGCCCGTAGGGTTGCGATGGCGAGCGCCGCCGCGTGCTGCTTGCGCGCAGGGAGTCCGCCGAGTTGTTGCACGACATCTTGACGCGTTACGCGCCGCGCGTCTTCGATTGGCATGCCCTCGATCATCTCGGTCAACACCGAAGCGCAAGCGAGTGTCGGCGGACAGCCGTAGGCGAGAAAGCGCGCCGCTTCGATGCGCCCGTCCCTGATGCGGAGCGCGAGGTGCAGGTGGTCGCCACAGAGCGGATTAACTTGTTCGGCGGAAGCGTCGGCGTCGGGTAATTCGCCGGCGTTGCGCGGATTGGCGAGATGATCTTTGAAGAGGTCGGAGTAATGCACAAGTTCAAAGTTCAAGGATGCTCTATAGCGTTCAAGAAAATGTTTTCTGATTTGTGTCCCGAAGGGACACCGGGAGATTAGCCGGTGGTGCAACCAACGGAGCCGAATCCGCGTTGACATCTGCGTTCTGAAAGGACGCCGGAGTTCGCAAGACACGACGAATGCTTGCGCCCCTTCAGGGCTTTGCATGTGTGGTGCATTATTCCGGTTGTTGCACCACCGGCTAATTTCTGTCGCGCCTCTGGCGCAAGACGGCAAGCAATTTTCTTGGATGCTATAGTTTTCAACTTTGAACCTCGAACTTTGAACTTAGACAGGGGCGCAGACC
>JBPCPQ010000490.1:0-7655 GCA_050999015.1 Pyrinomonadaceae bacterium
GTTGGGCGTATTTATGAATATCTCGCACTTTTCTGGAATTACTTCCAAGTAGAGTCTTGATTTGCGGTTCATCGGCAGAGGGAATAATTACTCGCTCGACTTACTGAGTTTTATCTATGTGTTGCAACTGAAAAGCTTACGATTACTTGCTAAGAATCTTGCGGGTGTATACGCCGTTACCACTCACTCCTTAACTGCCATTGCACGCAGCCTTGATCTGATGGAGAATCTTTCATCATGCATACATCAATCATCTACCGGCTTATTCCTGCGCCGAGGCTAGGAAGTCTCGCGGTGATTACCATTTGCTTTGTTTTCGCCGCCGGCTGCTCCCCTCCCGAAAATGCGGAGCCGGCCACGCGCTACGATTTGAAGGGGAAAGTGGTCTCCGTTGATCCGAAGAATCGGCAGGTGGTGCTCGACCACGAAACCATTCCCGGCTTTATGGAAGCGATGGTGATGCCTTTTACTCTGAAGAGCGAATGGGCTTTCAAACAACTCGCGCCGGGAGATACGGTGCAGGCTGTTCTCGTCGTCGCCGCGTCCGGCGCATGGCTGGAAGACCCGGTGATTACCAAAAGTCTGGGGGAAAACACAGGCGCTGTCCCGACAACGGAGCCGCAGCCCGGCGCGGAGGTGCCGAACTTTTCCCTTGTCAACCAAGACAGTAAGCCCTTCGCGTTGCGCAAATATCCGGGGCAGGCGCTCCTCGTGACGTTCATTTATACGCGCTGCCCTCTGCCCGACTACTGCATTTTGATGAATTCAAATTTCGCCGAAGTGAACCGCCTGCTACGGCAAGAATATCCGTCGCTTCGCTCCCGCGTCCGGTTGCTGAGCGTCAGCATTGACCCGGAGCACGACACGCCCGAAGTGTTGCGGAGTTTCGGCGCGGCGCAGACCGCCGCCTCGGAAAATGAAGGTTTCGAGTCGTGGGAGTTTGCGACCGGCGCACCCGAAGAAATCAAGCGCGCGGCCCAGTTTTTCGGGTTGACATACATGACCGACAGCGACCAGATTGTTCACTCATTGCGCACCGCCGTCGTCACGCCGGACGGACGGATTTTTACGATTTACCGGGGCAACGAGTGGCGGGCCGCCGACGCCGTCCGTGATCTACAATCGGCGCTTCGTGGGGAGGTGAAGAATCAATGAAAAGAAGATTGACGTTGTTATCGCTGGTACTGCTGACGCTGATGCTCGCCGTCCGGGTGATCGCGCATGACTACTGGCTGGAGGCGGACTCTTTTTTCCTTCCTGAAGGAAAGTCCGAAACTTTCGTGCGCCTGCATCTCGGCGAAGCCCTCAAGAGTGAAGAAGAGCGTCCGCTTCAGAAAGACCGCACCGCACACTTAAAGCTGCTCTCCTCGGCGGGGACGAAGGATTTACTCTCGCCCGCTCCCGACAATCAAATGCCAATCGCCCGCCTGACTTTCGAGAAGTCTGGCAATTACCTGCTCGCAATGGAGCGCAAAGCCTCGACGATCAAACTCGATTCAGTCAAATTTGAGGAGTACCTCGCCGAGGAGGGACTGGACGCCATCATTCTTGAACGCAAGCGACTCGGTGAGGCGGAGCGGGAGGGACGCGAACGGTACACACGCTATCTCAAAACCTTATTACAAGTCGGGACAACCACGGACGAAACATTCAAGGAGATAACCGGACACACTCTTGAAATCACTCCGGTGTCCAACCCTTATCAGCTAAAGGTCGGAGATAAATTCAGTGTGCGCGTTTCCTTTGCCAATCGTCCTCTTAGCGGCGCGCAGGTTTTCGCTCACAACCGCCATCAGGGGTCAGTCCGCACGCAGGCCACGACGACTTCCCGCGACGGCGTTGCCACTTTCACTCTCGAACGCTCCGGCGTGTGGCTCGTGCGCCTCGTCCACATGAGGCGTTGCGCGGGAGCGCATTGCGACGGAAACGATTGGGAAAGCTTCTGGGCGGCGCTCACCTTCGGATTGAGATGACTGCAATAAAATGCGGGGCACTCTCACTCTGGAAAGTGCCCCGCGCCTCACACGGTCAACATGGCGGTTTGCATTTGCGTGCGACTGTTTAGAGACTTTGCTCCTGCCCGCCTGTTCGACGCGCGGCGGGCAGGAGCAAAGCATCTAAACGATGCTGGTAGTCGCCCTCATTTGCAAATCGCTATAGAATTTCAGCCCTTCAGTTTTTTCACTTCTTCGGTGAGCACCGGAATCACTTCAAAAATATCGCCGACAATGCCGTAGTCGGCGATGTCGAAGATGGGCGCTTCCGGGTCTTTGTTGACAGCAACAATGGTCGTCGAATTCTTCATCCCGACAAGGTGCTGAATCGCGCCGGAAATGCCGAGCGCAACGTAAAGCTTGGGCGCGACCGTTTGACCTGACGAACCTATCTGGCGGTCAATCGGCAGCCAACCGGCGTCGCAAATCGGGCGCGACGCGGCAAGGTCGCCGCCGAGCGCGGCTGCCAATTGTTCGGCAAGTGCGATATTTTCCTGACTCTTGATGCCGCGACCGATGGCGACGATCACTTCCGCCTTTGAAAGATCAACTGCTTGTTTCACTTCTTGGAAAGGCGGTTCCGGCTTCATCCGTACCTCACCGACCTCAATTGGCATTGATTCGACTTGCGCCCCGTCGCCCTTTTCCGCCTGATCGCCCCGGTAAGCGCCGGATTGAAACGTGGCGAAAACGGGCGCTTCCCCGCTCGTCACAACGTCGGCGTCAATCTTGCCGAGAAAAATTCGCCGCGAGAAAGTAACGCCACTCTCCGACGCATCGGCACGGATGCAATCGCTCACGACGCTCTTACCGAAACGCGCGGCCAACTTCGGCGCGAAGTCGCGCACGAGATACGTGTGCGGCATGATGACGAACTGCGGGTCGAGCGCGCGGATGACGTTCTCCATCGCATCGGCGTAAGCGTCTGGTGTGTACTCCGCGAGTTTCTCATTTTCGGCGGAGATAATCTTACCGACGTTGTAGGCTGTAATCTCCTGCGCCATCGCCGAGTCTTTGCCGAGCACGACAGCACTCACCGGCATCTGGAGAGATGAACCAAGATTCTGCGCGGCGGCGACCGCTTCAAACGAAGTCTTATTGAGCACGCCGTCGCGGTGTTCGATGAAAACAATAATTCCGTTACTCATTCAATCCTCGAAATGGGTGATAGGTGATAAGAAAGTCCTTTTCAGAACCTATCACTTATCACCCATCACTTATCACTTCCTTAAAATATTCTCGCCTCGCTGCGGAGTTTTTCGGCCAACTGGCTCGCCCCGGCTTTGGCGTCGCCGCCGCCGAGGAATTGGGTCTGTTTCATTTTCTGTGGAAAGTAAATCTTCGTGATGCGCTGATGCGAGCCGCCGCTTGATTCAGCCGCCGGCGCGACTTCTTTAATCTCTTTTTTCTTCGCCGCCATAATGCCTTTGAGCGTCGCGTAGCGAATCTGGCTGATGCCCGATTGAATCGTCAGGAGCGCCGGGCGCGGCATCGAGTACCATTGATACCAGCCGCTCTCCAATTCCCTTTTCACGCGAAGCTGTTCGCCCGACGCATCAACTTCGATAACGATGGTCGCGTGCGGTAGTTTGAGTAACTCGGCGAGAATCACGCCCGTCTGAGCATAACCGTAGTCGTCCGATTGGAGTCCGGTCAGAATCAAATCGGCGTTCTCGTCGCGGATCGCCTCGACCAGAATCTTCGCCGCCGCGAAAGGCCCGACGTGTGCCAATTCATCGCCGACGATGTGAATGGCACGATCAGCCCCGCGCGCCAGAGCGTCCTTGATGACACTCTTCACACGTTGCGGCCCCATCGAGCACACCACCACCTCACCGCCATGTTTTTCCTTCAGTCGCAGGGCTTCTTCGAGTGCGTAACCGTCCGACTCGTTGACCTCGTAAGTGAGGTCGCCTTCCTCGATCCACGTCGCTTCCTTATTGATCCGCAGAATCGCGTCTTTGTTTGCGACCTGTTTCATGAGAACGATGATCTTCATGGTCAGTTTTCAGTTTTAAGTTTTCAGTTTTCGGATTCAGCAGGACGATTCCTACTGAAAACTCGAAACTGAAAACTGAAAACTCATTCCTCGTAACGCTTGAAAAGTAGTGCCGCGTTGGTACCGCCGAAGCCGAAGTTGTTGGAAAGCGCGTAGCGGATATTCGCTTCGCGCGGCTCGTTCGGCACGTAGTCGAGGTCGCACTCCGGGTCGGGATTGACGTAGTTGATCGTCGGCGGAAGTTTCCCCTCGGTGATCGCCAATACGGAAAACACGGCCTCGATTCCGCCCGCTGCGCCGAGCAGGTGCCCGGTCATTGACTTGGTTGAGCTAACCGCCAATTTATATGCATGCTCATCGAAGGTCTTCTTAATTGCGAGCGTCTCGAACTTGTCATTGTACGGCGTCGAAGTGCCATGGGCGTTGATGTACTCGATCTCCCTCGGCTCCACTCCGGCGTCGCGCATCGCCATCTTCATCACGCGCGACGGCCCGGAGGCGGTCTCGTCGGGCATCGTGATGTGGAAGGCGTCGGCGGTCATTCCGTAGCCGACCAGTTCTGCGTAAATCCGCGCCCCGCGCCGACGGGCGAATTCCAGTTCTTCGAGAACCATAATGCCGGCGCCCTCGCCGATCACGAATCCGTCGCGGTCACGCTCGAAAGGCCGTGAGGCGCGCGTCGGGTCGTCGTTGCGTGTGGACATCGCGCGCATCGCGGCGAAACCGGCGACGCTCATCGGCGTGATCGCCGACTCCGCGCCGCCACAAATCATCACGTCGGCGTCATCGCGCTGAATGATCTTGAAACTGTCGCCGATGGCGTGCGCGCCCGCCGAGCAGGCAGTCGCGGTAGCCGAGTTAGGCCCCTTCGCGCCGAACCGAATCGAGACCTGCCCCGCCGCCAGATTGACGATGGCCGAAGGAATGAAGAAGGGCGAGACCCGATGCGGCCCCTCTTCGAGCAACTTCGAGTGCTCGCGCTCAATGGCCCAGAAGTCGCCGATGCCACTGCTGATGTAGGTGCCGACACGCTCGGAAACCTCTTCTTTCAGCTTCTCGCCGCGCCCGACGAGGCGGCTGTTGTAGACGGCCTCGTCTGAGGCCGCGATGGCGTAGTGGATGAAGGCACCCATCTTGCGCGCCTCTTTTTTCTCGATAAAGCTGAGCGGGTCGAAGTCCTTCACCTCGGCGGCGATACGCACGGAGAATTTTTCGGTGTCGAACTTATTGATGTAGCCCACACCGCTACGGCCCGCCATCAACGCCGACCACGTAGACTCAACCGTGTTGCCGACCGGGGTAACGAGACCGAGACCCGTAACCACAACGCGACGTTTCAAGATGAATACTCCTTATATTCGGAACCGCGTGAGACGACGACCGCACGTGAGGCTCGCCAAGCGCCTCGTACCGCCTTCGGAAGACACACAACTCGCGCCCACAACGAACAGCCGCGAACACCGTCCGCCGCCGATCAATGCCCGCCGCTTCAATTTTCTCTTTTATTTGTTTTTCTGTAGCTCGATATAGCTGTAGGCGTCGCGCACGCTCTGGATTTTCTCCGCGTCTTCGTCCGGTATTTCGATTCCGAACTCCTCCTCGAAACGCATCACCAACTCGACGGTATCGAGCGAGTCCGCGCCGAGGTCGTCAATGAAACGCGCATTCGGCGTAACTTCGTTTTCGTCAACACCAAGTTCGTCAACGATGATCTGCTTCACTTTATTCTCGATCTCTTGATCGGGCATTGCTGTTCTGCTCCTCTGCTTCTAAATGTGGAAAAGCTTGCCTGCGAGAAAACTTCAGGCCTCGAAAATCAGTTAGTACTGAACGCTAAACCGGTGCGCGATTATCGCCCTTTACGACAAAAGCGCGGCGCGCGCGGCGCTCAGAGTATTAGGGTCTTCGACGTTCAGACACCGCGCGTCCCCCATCGTCCCCTTCACCAAGCCACACAGAACTTTGCCGGGGCCGATCTCGACGAAAGTGGTGACCGAGTGGCGCGCGAACAACTCAAGCGACTCCAGCCACCGAACGGGCGAAGAGACCTGTCGCACCAGCGCGTCGCGGGCCTCGGTGCCGCGCCGGACGAGCGCCGCGTCCACGTTCGAGACGAGCGGCACGCTCAGGTCACGAAACTCCAAGCGCGCCAGATCCGCCGCCAATTGATCCTGCGCGGGCCGCATTAAAGCGCAATGAAACGGGGCGCTGACGTTTAGCTTAATCGCGCGCTTCGCGCCGCGCTCCTTCAGTAATCCAATCGCGCGCTCGACTGCTGACGTGTGGCCGGCGATCACCACCTGCTTCGCTGAATTGATGTTGGCCGGACTGCAAACCTCTCCCCCTTGCGCATCGCGGCACGCCTCAGCAACCGTATCATAGTCGGCCCCCAATATGGCCGCCATCGCTCCTTCCCCGACGTGTACCGCTTGCTGCATGTAGCGCCCGCGCGCGCGCACCGTCCGCACCGCATCGCCGAGTGAGAGCGCCCCCGCCGCGACGAGTGCCGAATACTCTCCGAGACTGTGGCCGGCGACGTAAGCGGGGACGGGAAAGCCTTCGCTCTGGCACGCGCGCAACGCGGCGACGGAAGTTGTCAAAATTGCCGGCTGCGTGTTCTCCGTCAATTGCAAATCTTCCGCCGGCCCGTCAAAGCAAAGACGCGACAGCGCACATTCGAGCGCGTCGTCCGCTTCTTCAAAGACCATTCGCGCCGCCGGATGACGTTCAGCCAACTCACGCCCCATCCCAACGTACTGCGAGCCTTGGCCGGGAAAGATAAAGGCGAGAGTCATGAATTTTAGATTTGCGATTGCCGATTTACGATTTGAAATGCAGATTTTTTACATCAGATTCTAGAGCATCTTATTCTGAAATCTAAAATCGCAAATCCCTTCACCATTTCAGTGCGACCGCACCCCACGTCGCGCCGCCCCCGAACGAAGCGAGTAGCACGAGGTCACCTTCTCGCACACGTCCCTGCTCAAGACATTCGTCGAGCGCAATCGGGATCGAGGCCGACGAAGTATTGCCGTGCATCTCGATGTTGGAGTAAACGCGCGATGGGTCAACATTCAGCTTTTCCGCGACCGCATCGGTAATGCGCTGGTTCGCCTGATGCGGAATGAAGAGGCGCACGTCCGGCGTACCGTAGCCCGCATCTTCGAGCACCTCACGCGAAATGTCGGTCATCGAGCGAACGGCGACCTTAAACAATTCATTGCCGCGCATTTTATAAAAATGCATTCCCGAAGCAATCGTCTCCGCCGTCGGGGGCAAGCGCGTGCCGCCTCCGGGAGAAAACAGTTGTTCGGCGTAGCGACCGTCGGAGCGGATTTGCGAAGCCAGGATGCCGCGCCCCGCGTCAACCGGGCCGAGCAACGCGGCACCCGCGCCATCACCGAAAATCACGCACGTCCCCCGGTCG
Source organism: Pyrinomonadaceae bacterium (assembly GCA_050999015.1). Lineage (GTDB taxonomy): Bacteria > Acidobacteriota > Blastocatellia > Pyrinomonadales > Pyrinomonadaceae > JBPCPQ01. Next base: position 7,421 of record JBPCPQ010000490.1, read on the forward strand.
GTGTAATCAACATACCTCGTCAGCAACTCGGCGCCGACGACAATCGCGTAGCGCGCTTGGCCCGAGCGAATCATCTGGTTGGCAATCGTCAGACCGTAAAGGAAACCAGAACAAGCGGCGACGATGTCGAAGGCGGCGGCGCGGTGCGCTCCCAATTCGGCCTGAACAAGGCAGCCTGTAGACGGAAGAATCTGGTCGGGGGTGACGGTCGCGCAGATGAGAAGGTCAATGTCCG
>JBPCPQ010000069.1:0-5933 GCA_050999015.1 Pyrinomonadaceae bacterium
GGTAGGAAGTGGCCTCTCTCTGCGTCCTTTGCGTCATGCCTTTGCGTTCTCTGCGGTTAGTGCATAGAACCTTAACCGCCGCAGGACGCCGAGAAGTCGCCGAGAACGCAGAGATAAAGCCGTTTCCGCCGGATTTGTTTTCTACCCTTGATTCGCATGAGTAATGTCCCGAAACCATCGGTGCTGACAGTTCGTAAGGAACGTCATGGCAGACGCGAAGAAAAGCAAGTACGAGACTGACCCGCTCGATCCCGAATTTGTGCGCCGCACGGAAGAGACGAGCGGAAGAACGAGCAGCATCACTGAAGAACCGACGCGGCGTTTCGACGAGCAACAGTCGCCGACATCGTACCCGTCCGTTTTCGTGCCGCCGGTATATCAGCAACCGCCGGCCAATTACACGACCTTTGGAACCTCCGCGCCTCCGGCCTCGCCGCCGGTCGGTCAGAATCCGCCCTCCGACCGCGCGGTAACAAAGTTAGGGTTGCCGGAGAATATCGCGTCGGTGCTGCCGTATGCCCCTTTCTACGTCGGGCTGATCGCGTCCATCATCGAGTTGTTGATTGTGCCGCGCGGCGAAGTGCGCGTCAGGTTGCATGCCGCTCAGGGGCTGGCTTTACAACTCGGCATCATCGTTATTTCCTTTTTCTTCCAAATCGTCGGCTCGTTGACGGACACGAGTTTCGGTGGCTTCCTGTTCTGGCTGGCCTCAACCATCTTTTTAATTGTTTCGATGACGCGCGTCTGGAAGGGTAAGGAGCATCACATCGCGGCGCTCGGTGAACCGACCGCGTGGATCAATCAGAAGTTCGAGCCGCGCAACTAACGAGACGAACAATCCAACCCGCGCGAGTAACGAGATGAACAAAGTGACGCATTACACAGTGTTGGCACTGTGATTGCTTTGTGTTGCATGGGGCGGCGCGTGGCGTTCGGAGATGTTACACGTGGTTTAGCTCAATGCTCGTTGGCCTTTGTGAAGAACAACGGTTTGACCTCAGATCACATCGAAATATAGCGAATTGATACGTTGCAAATTAGCGAACTGTCAATCGCTTGATTTAAACCTCTCCCTTGTGAACGGCTCCTACAGACATTAAAAAAGTTTTTGGCAGGGCGAGGATAAGCTTTTATCGAAGAGCGGCGCATCCTCCGTCCGAGGTAATTGCGTCGCTCTTGTTGCTTATGAAGGAGAAAGCGCGCCGCACGCGGGCGCTTTTTGAGGAGGGAGACAATGACAAAAATACTTCGGCGAACGAACGGCTTTACTGCGATGTTGATGGCTCTTGCCATTTTCGTAATGCCGCTGTCGGCGTTTGCGCAAACGAGAATTGAAGTCCCGAATAATAAATATGACATTCGTGAGGACGTGAAGGCCGGACAGCAGGCGGCGCAGCAGGTCGAGCAGCAGATGCCGATTCTGCGTGACGCTTATGTTAGCGAATATGTCCAAAGCGTCGGGCAGCGGCTCGTCGCCGCGATCCCGTCCGAGTTCCAACACCCGGAATTTCGTTACAATTTCAGAGTCGTAGACGCGCGCGACATTAACGCCTTCGCGTTGCCGGGCGGCCCGATGTATGTCAATCGAGGCATGATCGAGGCCGCGCGCAACGAGGGCGAGATGGCGGGTGTGATGGCGCACGAAATCAGCCACGTCGCTTTGCGCCACGCCACCGCGCAGGCCACCGAGACGCAGAAGTATCAAGTCGGATCGGTGCTTGGCCAGATCGCCGGCGCGGTGATCGGCGGCGGCCTGGGTCAAATTATCGGCGCGGGGAGCCAGATCGGTTTCGGTGCCGGCGCACTGAAGTACAGCCGCAAGTATGAAACACAGGCCGACATCCTCGGTGCGCAGATCATGGCACGCGCCGGCTACGACCCGCGTGATTTGGCAAACATGTTCCGCACCATCGAGCAGCAGTCGGGCGGGCGCGGTGGCCCCGAGTGGTTGTCGAGCCATCCGAATCCGGGGAATCGCTATCAGCGCATCAATCAGGAAGCCGCGCTGCTGCGCGTCGCTCCGGGAGCCGAACGCAACTCGGCGCAGTTCGCTCGTGCTCAGTCGAGCTTGAGGGGATTGCCCCGCGCTCGCTCAATGGAAGAGATTGCACAAAGCGGTCAGCGCAATCCGCAACAGGGCGGCGGTGATAGTCGTTACCCGCAGCAGCAGGGCGGCGGCGGTCGCGTCGAATATCCCTCGACACGCTATCGCACTTACAACGGCGGCAACCTGTACCGCGTCAGTGTGCCGGACAACTGGCGTGAGTTCGCCGGCAGCGACGGTTACTCCGTCACGTATGCTCCCGAAGGCGCGTACAACCAGACGCAGAGCGGCGGCGATTTCACGCACGGCATAATGGTCGGTATCGCTAACGCGCGGAGCAACGATCTGCGTCAGGCGACGGACGATTACCTCAATGACCTACTGCGCGGCAATCCGAATCTACGCGCACAGGGGCGTTCCCAACGAGCGAACGTCGGTGGCCGCAATGGCCTCGGAATGACTCTCGCCGGGCGTTCTAACGTGACCGGTCGCAACGAGTACGTCACGGTCTACACGACTCAACTTCGCAACGGCAATCTGTTCTACGCGCTCACCATCGCGCCGGACACTGACGCTCGGAACTATCAGAGAGTTTTCCAAAACATCGTGGGTTCCATTCAACTCAGCGACCAGTAATGCGGCGGCGCTTAGTGTCGCTTTACCTGACAAATAAAAGACCCGTCAACCGGCGGGTCTTTTGCTTTTCGTAAAGGAGAGAAAGAGAATTATGGCGAGAGGTTGGGAAAGCAAAGCCGTTGCCGACCAGATGGAGGAGAACGATTTCAGGGAGGTTGAGAATAGCGGGCGTCCAGACGCTTCGCCCGCCGTCCGCGCGCGGCGCGAACGTCTCGAATCTTTGCGTCTTTCACGTTCGCGCACACTCGCCCAATTAGAGCGCGCGGGTCACGCGCACCGCGAAATGCTGACGCGCACACTTCACGCACTCGAAAAGGAGATCGCCGATTTAGCTTGAGGCCGGCGTTTCCGCCCCGCACTCTGGACAGAACTTCGGCCTATCTGCGTATTGATGCCCGCAGGATTGACAAGTGTGTCGTGCTGAGCGTTCGACGGGAGCACCGCATTCAGGACAAAACTTCGCGCGCCCGACCTTCGCCCCACACGCGGCGCAAGCGGGAGGAGTCGGGGCTGGCTTCCCCTCATTCATTTTCGCCTCCTGCCAGAGCGCTTCCATCTCGTCGAGCGACGAAACTTCAAAGCTCCGACCGCGCGCTGTGAGGCCGTCTTCGATGTGGTGAAAACGGCGACGAAATTTCCGGTTGGTTAATTTCAAAGCGGCTTCGGGGTCCGCCTTGAGGTGACGCGCGATGTTTACGACCGCGAAAAGAAGATCGCCGACTTCTTCACGCACCCGCGTTTCGCCCGCTTCGTCACCGGCTTCCGAATGCTCGTTGATTGCCGCACGCAATTCGTCAATCTCTTCGTGAAGCTTACTGAAGATGTCATCAACGTGCTGCCAGTCGAAGCCGACGCGCGCGGCTTTGGTTGAGAGTTGATGAGCTTCCATCAGCGCGGGCGCTTTCGTCGAAACGCCGTCGAGCAGTGACTCGGATTTCGCCGCGCCGCCGCTCTCGCCACCGCCACCTTTACGCTCGGCGGCGACGCGCTTCTCTTCGGCCTTAATCGCCTCCCAGTTACGCAAAACTTCTTCCGCGTCTTTGGCGCTCCCATCGCTGAAGACGTGCGGGTGACGCCTCACCATCTTTGTGTGAATCGCCTCGATCACGTCCCCGACCGCAAACTCGCCGCGCTCGCCTGCCACCTGCGCATAAAAGACGATCTGAAAAAGCAGGTCGCCCAACTCGTCGCACAATTCGTCGGGGCGACCTTCGCGCGCCGCCTCGACGGCTTCAAAGGCTTCGTAAGCTTCTTCGAGAAGCATCGGCGCGAGCGTGGCATAAGTCTGCTCGCGATCCCACGGACACCCTTCGGGCGAGCGTAGGCGAGCCATCAAGGCGACGAGGTCATCAAATGTTGCGTTCATAATATGAAGTCTGGAGTCTGAAGTCTGGAGTCTAGAGTCAAAAGGCATCGCTAGGCAATCCTTATCGCTACTTAAGTCGAACCCGCCTGCTAGCAGGGCGCGGCGCTACGTCTTGACTCCAGACTTCAGACTCCAGACTTTCTAAAGGCCTGTTGTTGCGGCTCCGCAAAGAGCGGTGTTACCATCAACGGGTAAGTCAAATCCTTAACAAGCAATCGTTATCAACCCGGCTTTTGTAGTTTGCCGGGAGTCTTGAGCACTGAGATGAGCGAAGAAAAACCTACTTTTAAGATTACCGACCGGCGTCTTTTCAACACCGATGGTTCTCCCCGCGATGTCGAACGCGAGGAAGAATCGGTGATGACGGATACGGAAACCAACGCGACTCCTGCCGCGCCGGCAAGCGATTCATCGCGCGCTGCCGCACCATCACAACCACCCGCCGAAGACACAGACACGTCTTACGCCGGGGCGAATCTCGCCGCCGACGAATCCGGCGACATGGATGATTTGATGGGCGACGCAGTTGAACCGTCGGGCTTCGTCAATTTAGTAATGTTCATCGCCTCACCCGCGGCGGCGGCGCTCGGCATGACCGAGCATCCTGAGATGGCCGGACACGGCATTGATCTACCGTTCGCCAAGCACTGCATTGACCTGCTCGGCGCGTTGCGCGAAAAGACGGGGGGCAATCTTTCGGCGCAGGAGGGACAATTCCTCGACGGCCTGCTCGCCGAACTGCGCATGCAGTACGTCTCGCTGAGCACCGCGCGAACTTCTGCCGCGCCGGGCGGCGGGCGCGGCTTCTCCGGCAGCGACATCACCGGGGGGAGATAGTTGGCAGTGGTCAGTGGTCAGAGAGGACAAGGCAGAAGGCAGTTACCAACAAGCACACCGTCGCCAGCAGATAGCCGGACAATAGTTCACTTGGCATGTAACGCATCATCTCAGTACCCCATTTAAGTTTACTAACCTACTGCCTACCGCTTTCTGCCTTCTACCTACTGACCACCGGCCACCGACCACTGCTTATGAAACTCACCTTCCTCGGCACGGGAACTTCGACCGGCGTGCCGTCCGTCGGTTGTGAGTGCGAAACGTGTACGTCCGACGATTCGCGCGACAAACGTCTGCGCGTCTCGGTCTTGATCGAGCACGCGGGGCAGACGGTGCTCGTTGATACGTCATCCGATTTTCGCCAGCAGGCGCTCCGGCACAACTTAAAGCGGCTCGACGCCGTGTTGATTACGCACTGCCACGCCGACCACATCTTCGGCCTCGACGATATTCGCCCGCTCAACTTTCGCCACGGCGCGCTCCCCCTCTACGCCACCGAGCGCTCGTGGAAAGACATCCGGCGCATCTTTCAATACATCTTCGAGCCGACCCATTTCGGCGGCGGCTTGCCGCAGATCGTCGCCCACACAGTCGTGGCGAATGCGCCGTTCTCGCTTTCCGAAGATTTACTGGTGACGCCGTTGGAAGTTATTCACGGTCGCCTGCCGGTCACTGCCTACCGCTTCAACGATTTCGCCTACGCGACGGATTTGAGCGAGATACCGGCGGCGGCAAAGGAGTCTCTACACGATCTCGACGTGCTGGTGCTCGATTGTCTGCGCGTGAGAGCGCACCCGACACACCTCTCGCTCGATGGAGCGCTCGCCTGCGTCGAGGAACTCAAGCCGCGCCGGACTTATTTCACGCACATGGCGCACGACATCAAACACGCCCGCGACTCCGCCCTCCTGCCCGACGGCGTTGAGTTCGCTTACGACGGCTTAACCGTGAGTGATGAGTACTGAGTGCTGAGTACTGAGTGAAATTCTGACCCAGTACTCAGCACTCAGTGCTCAGTACTTTTTTGTGAGGCTTTTTCACGGAAACGAT
>JBPCPQ010000430.1:0-2399 GCA_050999015.1 Pyrinomonadaceae bacterium
ACGGAGACGCGGCACGCGACGAGGGGAAAAATCGGCGGCGACGATGAACGGATTGACGCGGGCAATGTGCATCGCTTCGGCGGCGTAGATGTTGCCGAGGCCGGTGACTTTCGTTTGGTCGAGCAGCTTCTCTTTCAACGTGCGGCGCGAACGCGCGAGCGCGCCGGCGAGATACTCCGAAGTGAACTCGGCGGAAAAAGGCTCCGGCGCAAGGGCGCGCAATTCCTTCGCCTCAAACAATCCTTTCAATTCGACGATTCTCATCATCCCGAAATGCCGCTGGTCAGAAAAGGCAAGACGCTTTTCATTGTCGAGATAGAAAACGGCGTGGGTGAACTTCGGGAGCGGCGCGTCGTCCGGCAGCAAAAGAAATCTTCCCGACATGCGCAGGTGAGTTATCAGCACAAGATCATTGTCGAGTTCAAACAGAATATGTTTCCCGCGCCGCGTGACGTTCATAATCATCGCGCCGCGCAACGACCCGCAAAACGCATCGGGCGTCGCGGGGTGAATCAGCCGGGCGCGCTGCACCTCGGCGGCAACGATGCGGCGATTGGCGACAATATCGTGAAGCGCACGCGCGACAAGTTCGACTTCGGGAAGCTCAGGCATGAATTAGAGGTTAGAGGTCGGAGGTCGGAGGTCGGTGCTGATCTTTCAGGGCTTCGCGCCCCTTCAATTCTTGGCATCCTGCCGGAGAGCCAAGTCAGAGCCTTTCTCCAGCAACTCGTTCATCTTCTTGACAGAGGTCGCTTCGGAATAAACGCGGAGCATCGGCTCGGTGCCGGACTGACGGAAGAGGAGCCATGATTCGTCATCGAACAGAAGTTTCGTTCCGTCGAGCATCTCGACGCCGCACACGCGGAAGCCTGCGATTTCTTCCGGCGGTGAAGCCGCGAGAGTCGAAATAAGCTCGGTGCCGCGCGCGACTTCGACGTGCAGATCACGGCGTCCGAAATAAAACTCGCCGAACTCTCGGTGCATCTCGCGCACCATCTCACTCGGCGTCTTACCCGCCGCGACGATTGCTTCGAGAAACAGCAGCGAGTTCAAAATCCCGTCGCGCTCAGGGAGATGTCCTTTCACCCCGATGCCGCCGGACTCCTCCGCGCCGAGCAGGATGTCCTCACGAAGCATCAAATCGGCGATGTACTTGAAGCCGATGGGTGTGTCGTAGAGGTTGAGGCCGTGCGCGGCGGCGATGCGCTTTGTCAGAACTGATTGAGAGAATGTGCGGACGACGCCGCCCGTCATGCGCCTCGCGCGCGCCAGATGAAGAAGAATGAGTGGCACGACTTCGTGCATCGTCATCGTCTCGCCGTTATCCGCGACAGCGCCGACGCGGTCGGCATCGCCGTCGGTGGCGAGGCCGACAAGCGCTCTCGTTTGACGCACACGCTGTTTAAGCGCCGCGAGATTCCGGTCAATCGGTTCCGGCGCGACGCCGCCGAACAGAGGATCGCGCCCGGCGCGAATCGTCTCAACTTGCAACTGCCCGCCGCGAAGAAAACTCTCGACCCAAAGTCCGCCTGTGCCGTGCATCGGATCAATCACGACGCGCGCGTTCGTTTGCCGGAGCCGTGCGAGGTCAACGTAGGATTCGATTTGCGCGCGATAACTCGACGCGGATAACTCAAGCGCGTCTTTATGTTCCGCGTTTGAGCGGTCTACTTCTCCGCGTTGCGGCGGACGGGCGTCAACGAGTGATTCGACGACGGCGGTCGTCTCCGGCGTCGCGCTGCCGCCCCACGGAGCTTTGATCTTAAAGCCGTTAAAGTGCGCCGGGTTGTGTGACGCTGTGATGACCACTCCGCCAATCGCTCGGTGCTCGCGCACCGCCCACGAGACGAGCGGTGTCGGCACGTCGCTTTTGAATAGGAGTGGATTGAAATTGTTGCCGGCCAAAACTTCTGCGGCGCGCGCCGCAAAATCTTCGGAGAGAAAGCGACGGTCGTAGCCGATGATGACGAGCGGGGAAGAAAAGTTGGGCGGCTGATCGGGAGTCTGATCCTGTGCTTGGATACTTGCTTTTTGTTGATGGAGGTAGTCGGCGTAAGCCTGTGCGACGCGCTCGACATTCGCAAAGGTGTAATCGCCGGCGATAACCGCACGCCAGCCGTCGGTGCCGAATCTGATCGGCGTCAATGTGTGTGGCGCGCTCACTGAGCGCCCCCGGTCTGCGTATAGTCTGTGATCGAAGACTTGTCGCCGAGAACCGCGCCTGCGCCGATTATCGCCGACCGCCCGACGTGGCAGCCACGTCCGACAATCGCGCCGGAAACAGAAGCGCCGGAGCCGACGCGCGTGTGCGCCCAGATGACGGAGTTTTCGATTCGCGCCTTTTCTTCGACGTGGCAACCTGTGCCGAGCACCGAGTTGACGATCTGCGCGCCGGGCTT
>JBPCPQ010000097.1:0-5213 GCA_050999015.1 Pyrinomonadaceae bacterium
CATCGCGCACCTCGCGGGCCTGCGGCTGCTCGAACGCCCGGTGCGCTGGGATCACTCCGAGGGAAGCAAACTGAATCCCGCGCGCGACGGCCTGCGAATGCTTCAGGAGATCAACCTGATTCGCGCACAGGCGCGTCGCGGCGTCTACGACGAAGCGATCCGCGCCGCCCGCGCGGCGGCAGAGAGCGAGGGTGCCCGCCCGCTGTTCACCACCGGCGACAGCCCCGCGACCGAAAGCGACGTTTCGCCGGAACTCGCCAGCGCGGCGCGAAGAATCTAAAGCGAGAGGTCAGAGGCGAGAGGTCAGAGGTCAGTAAGACCTTTTGCCTTCCATTGACCTCTAACCTCTAGCCTCTGACCTCTACTCCTATGGCTGTGCGACTCAATATCAACATTGACCACGTTGCGACGGTGCGGCAGGCGCGGCGCGCGCCGGAGCCGAGCGTCGTCGCGGCGGCGATGGCGTGTGAATTGGCGGGGGCCGACGGCATCACGATTCATCTGCGCGGCGACCGCCGGCATATTCAAGATGGGGATTTGTACACGCTACGCGGGGCCGTGACGACTTACCTGAACGTCGAGATGGCGACGACGGATGAGATGCTGGAGATCGCGCTCAACGCGCGCCCCGACGCGGTCACGCTGGTCGCGGAAAACCCGCACGAAATCACGACCGAAGGCGGATTGGACACGCACGCGAATCTTGATGCAGTGCGCCGGAGCGTGGATCGTTTGCGCGAGGGCGGCATTTTGGCGAGCGTTTTTATTGACCCGGAGGTGCGGCAGATTGAGGCGGCGCGCGAGGCCGGCGCGCAGCAAATTGAGTTATGCACCGCCGCTTACGCGGAAGCGACTTTGGGAGCCAACGCGGCGCATGCGGAAGGACAAGAGCGCGCCGCCGAAGAATTAAAACGCCTGCGTGAAGCCGCGACACTCGCGGCTCAAAACGGCCTGCGCGTCGCCGCCGGCCACGGTCTCACTTACCGCAACATCGGCGCGGTCGCTTCCATCGAAGAAATCACCGAGTTCAACATCGGCCACAACATCGTCTCCCACGCCATCTTCGTCGGACTCGACGCCGCCGTGCGTGAGATGCGCGAGCGGATTAGGGAAGGAAGCCACAGGCACTGACGAAGTGCCGACGGGCTGACGCCGCGGCCTGCGCGCCGGCGAAGTCTCACATTCAAACCGCAAGGGAAGTTAGAAGTATGAAGGCAAGTCTTCTGCGCTGCGGTTCGGCTAAACTCACCGCGCGCACAACTCACACAAAGCTTTCCCTCATTTTAATTTCGTCGCTCACGTTCACGATTTCATTTGCGGCGTTCGCGCCGGGCGCGCGCGCGCGGCAAGCGCCCGAAAAGCCGCGCCTCGTGAAGATCGAAGTCACGGGACTCGAACGCTACGGCAGAGAGCAATTCATCGCCGACAGCGGCCTGCAACTCGGTCAATTAATTGACGTCGAGGCGCTCGACGCCGCGTCTGAGCGTTTGATGAGCGGCGGTCTTTTGAAGAATCTATCCTACAAGTTCACCGCGAAAAAGAATGAGGCCGTCGTGACTTTCGTCACCGAAGAGGCGAAGTCGAGAATGCCCGTCGTGTTCGACAACTTCGTGTGGTTCACGGACGACGAACTGAAAGCCGCGATCCGCGAACGCATCCCGGCGTTCGACGGGACGGCCCCCGACGCGGGCGGCGCCACCGACACGATTGTTAAAGCATTGGGCGACTTGCTTAAGGCAAGAAATGTCCCCGGCCAAGTCGAATACGCGCCCTCCGCCGAACTCTCCGGCAGGAACCCCGAACATCTTTTCGCCGTGAAAGGCGGGAACCTCAACGTCTGCACGCTGAGTTACCCCGGCGCGCGGGCGGTGCCGGAAAAAACTCTGGTGCAAAAGTCCGTCGGGATTCTCAGCAACGAATTCTCGCGCAAGTTTGTCAGCGCCTACGCCGAGGGCACACTGATTCCGCTCTACCACGAGCGCGGATACCTGCGCGCCGGATTCCTGACGCCGCAGGCCAAACTACAAACGACGCCCGATTGCACGGGCGTCGCCGTCACAATAGAAGTTGACGAAGGCATGGCTTACGTGTGGGAGAAAGCGGAGTGGGCCGACAACCAAACACTCTCGGCGCAGGAACTCGACGCCGCGCTCGGCATGAAGCGCGACGAGATCGCCAACGGGTTGAAAATAGCGGGCAACCTCGACGCGGTGCGCAAGGCTTACGGGCGCAAAGGCCACCTCACGCCGACCTTCACCGCCGCGCCCGATTTCGATGATGCCAAGCGGCGCGTCACCTACCGCTTCAAAGTCGGCGAGGGGCCGCAGTATCGCATGGGCACGTTGATGATTAACGGCCTGTCGGAAAGAGACGCGAACGACCTGAGAGTTCGTTGGAGTTTGCAGTCGCGTGAAGTATACGACGCTTCTTATGTTGACGAATTTGTGAGGAAGAGCGTGCCGGAATTCGTCAAAGATGCGCTCCGGGACGGGCGCAAACTCGGCGCACTGAAAATCGAAAACTCTGTAAGACTGAATCCCGAAAAACAGACCGTTGACGTGACGCTTACCGTCAAACAATGACGAGTTATACGCCTACATGAGGCAGCGATGGGAATCGGATCATGACCCCACCTACTAAATTAAAGCTGAGTCACCCATTTCTTGCCTCCCTAGCAATCTTCCTAGCATCAGCTTGGTGCGCTGAAGTGTCGGATGCACAAGAGAAACCTGAACCGCAAATACCTTTCGCCTTTTCTAAGACGCCGATGAATTGCGAAACAAATCTCTTTCGCATCGAAACAATCACCAGGCTTGCGGTCTCAGAGATCGATCAAGGTGGAGTGCTCATTGCGATAGCTCGCATCGGAGATGGCGAGCGGTCGCGCGAGCTGAATCAAAGGCGCTTACATAATATCCAAGCGTACCTAACAGAGTATCAACCTATGAAGCCGAGAGATGTTGTTACCGCTGAAGGTAGCCGAGTTGAGGGGTACGGACGTGTCGAGATTTACTTGGGTGGGAAGTTGGTGGATGTGTTCCTCATCCAGCGAAACAAGGACATCTGCGTGGATTGTTGTGATATAGATGAAAGGTACTACCCCTATCGAAAGGATGGTAAGCGGCGCCAATAGTTACGTCTGGCGTCGTCGTATAAACGGCATGCAGCGGACGCGCCTCACGAGCTTATTTTTCATCATCAGTTGTCTGTGCGCGCCGCTAATGCTAGGCGTTATTTGACAGACCTCTCGCCCAAATGAACACACGCCGGGCGCGCGTCGCGGAGGCTCCCGATCCATCCGCACACGCCCCCGGCGCCTTTTCCGGCTGAGAGCTTTTAGGAGCAGCAGCCGAAACTGATGAATTTGCGATTTTCGATTGGAAGCAGCGCGCGTGCTAGCAACGGCTCTTCAAATCGCAAATCGGCAATCGCAAATCCCTTTAGCTTGCTAAAGCCCCGTGCTGGCTCTTCGGCGGCGCGAAACCGAGGTGCTTGTAGGCGGCGCGTGTGCAGACACGTCCGCGCGGTGTGCGGTTAAGGAAGCCGATTTGAATCAGGTACGGCTCGATAATTTCCTCAATCGAGTCGCGCTCCTCGCTGATTGATGCCGAGATTGTCCCAACTCCAACGGGGCCGCCATCGAACTTCTCAATGATCGTCGTCAAAACCTTGCGGTCAACTTCGTCGAGGCCGAACCGGTCTACTTCCATCTCGTCAAGCGCGCGCCGCGCGAGCGCCTGCGTGATGCGTCCGTCGCCGAGAACCTGCGCGTAATCGCGCACGCGGCGCAGCAGACGGTTGGCAATGCGCGGAGTGCCACGCGCCCGCCGCGCGATCTCGCTCGCGCCGCTCGCCTCAATCTCGACGCCGAGGATTTCCGCCGAGCGATGGACGATGATTTCCAAATCCTTCTGCGAATAAAAGTCGAGATGGAAGACGATGCCGAAGCGACCGCGTAAGGGGGCGGAAATCATCCCGGCGCGCGTCGTCGCCCCGACGAGTGTGAACTTCGGCAAGTCGAGCTTGATTGAGCGCGCCGCCGTGCCCTGCCCGATCATCAGATCGAGTTGGTAATCCTCCATCGCCGGGTAAAGGACTTCTTCAATCTGCGGCTTGAGGCGATGAATCTCATCAATGAACAGCACCTCGCCTTCCTGCAAATTAGTCAGGAGCGCCGCGAGGTCGCCGCCGCGCTCGATTGCCGGCGCGCTGACACTTTTAAGTGGCGCGTCCATTTCCTGCGCGATGATGTTGGCGAGAGTGGTCTTTCCCAAGCCCGGCGGGCCGAAGAAGAGGACGTGGTCGAGCGCCTCACGCCTCGCGCTCGCCGCGCGTAAAAAAATCTTGAGGTTACTGGTGATCTTGGTCTGGCCGATGTATTCGTCGAGGCGGCGCGGACGCAAACTCGGTTCGGCCTGCTTGTCTTCCGGCGTCGCCTCGCCGGCCACCGGGCGCGGCATTTCCGCCGCTTCAGGCATGGATTGTGACATCAACTTTCCTACCCCTTTTGAACATTAAATGTTTGTCTAAATGAGGTGCGTAGAATACCATGTCTGGGCTACTGTTTCAAGTGTGAAACAGGTTGACGAAAAGAAAGCGGAAGCCTGACGGCGAGAGACAATATGCCCTCTTCTACGGCCAGGCTTCCGCCATTTAAGCTTATCTGCCGCTGCTCAATTCGAGCCGCGCGGCGGCGCGTTCAAGGCGGGTGCGCATCTGCGTCATCTCCTCTTCGGAGCCGCTGAAGGAGCCGAGCGCTTTCTCCGCCGCCTCACGTTCCTGCCGTGCCTGGGTCGCGTCAACTTCGTCAGGACGCTCGGCGATGTCGGCCAGCACCGAGACGCGCTCGTCGTTGACTTCAACAAAGCCGCCGGAGACGAGCATGCGGTGTATCGTCGTTCCTTGCGTGTAAGAGAGCACGCCGGTTTGGAGTTGCGAGATGAGCGGCGTGTGCCCCGGCAGGATGCCGATCTCGCCGTTCATTCCCGGCACCGTCACCGCATCAACCGTCTCGGACAACAGGCGGCGTTCGGGTGTAATCACGTCGAGTTGGATACGTTCAGCCATAAACTAAGGGATGAGGGCGGAGGGATAAGGGATGAATAAAAATCCATCCTCTTCGATTCATCCCTCATCCCTCATCCTTCATCCCTTCCTTATGCTGCTGCCATGCGCTCGGCTTTCGCGCGGGCTTCTTCAATGCCGCCGACGTA
>JBPCPQ010000174.1:0-3473 GCA_050999015.1 Pyrinomonadaceae bacterium
GCGCAACGCGAGCGGGAGTCGGTAGGTGAACGTCTGCGCGACGCGGAGCGGGAACACGACCTCAGCATACTGCGGCGCAGGCGCTGTGATGGCGGCGGAGTTGGCGAGCGCGGTCTTTGATTTGGAAGAGATAGGCTGCACAGGTAGTAAAGTTAATGTGAAGTGGCGAAAAGGTGAAGCGGCGGGGACTTAAGTTTCAGAGTTATACCGGACTGCGGGGAGGAAACGGCTTAGAGTTCAAACTTTAGTTTGCCCGGCCGCGTGAGAGGAGCAAGCTAAAGCCTGAACTTTGAACCCCTGTTCCGTCGGCAATTCGGTATCAGTAAGATCAGTCAACGGTGAGGCTAATCGAGGTATGAACAAGGCCACCCGGCTAATCGAAACGGCCTTGTTCATTCTACTAATGTCTCGTCAAATCACTTTTTCATGACCGGTTTGCCTTCGGCGTCTACGACAACGATCTCGCCGAGGTTTAACTCGGTGACGCCGGGCCTGATTTTTGAAAGGTCGCCGATCAGCAGCAGCGTCGCCTTGCCGGGCACGGCATATTTTTGCGCGGCGGCGTTTACCGAAACAAGCGTGGCTTTCTGTAATTCATCAGGCTCACGCTGCAATTCGGAGAGGGGCAAGCCGAGCGCCCACAGATTGGCGATCTGGCCGACGATCTGTCCGAGCGCCTCGAAGTTCTGCGCGTAGCCGCGCACGCGGTTGGCGCGGGCGTCCGCCAGTTCCTTTTCAGTAATCGGTTTCTTTCCTGATAGCCCGCCGAGTTCGTTGACAAATTCGACGAGTGATTCTTTCGTCTTGTTGGTCTGCACGCCGCCGCTTGAGCGCCAGATGCCGGCCTGCGAATACAGCGACGGTTGTGAGAAGACTCCGTAAGAGTAGCCTTTCTCTTCGCGCAGATTAAGGTTGAGGCGCGTCTGGAAGCCACCGCCCCACACCGCATCGGCGAGGTTCAGCGAATAATAATCATCGGTCTTGCGCGGCGGTGCGGCGAGCAGTTGCGCGACGACGGTTTGCGCCGCGTCCTGCTTATCAATCAGAAAAACTTTGCCCGCGCCGACGGGTTGCGGCGCGGGAATCGTGACTTTCGGCGGAGCGCCGCCGGCCCACTCGCCGAAGCTTTGGCGAGCCGCTTCGGTCGCTTCAGCGAGCGTGATGTCGCCGGCAAAAATTAACGCCGAGCCGCCGGGCTTCCAATAGGTTTCGTGGAAGCGGGCGAGGTCGTCGCGGGTCGTCGCTTTAACAGTCGTGGGCAGGCCGGTGCGCGAACGCCCGTAAGGATGATCCGCGCCGAAGACGAGCATGTTGCTGATGCGACCGGCGAGGGCGTTCGGGTCATTGGCTTCCTGCGCGAGGTTGTCGAGATGAATGCTCTTCTCGCGCTCGACATCTGTGGCGGGGAAAATCGGATTCTGAATCACGTCCGCGAAGACGTTCATTGCCGGGGCGAGATTCCTCTTCAGAACCTCGAACGAGACGACGGAAGATTCACGCTCCGCCGTGCCTTGCAGCGAGGTGCCGAGATTGCCGAGCATGTCCTCGATTTGAAGCGCGCTCTTCGTCTTCGTTCCCATGTCAATCGTCGTCACCGTGAGGTGCGCGATGCCTTCCTTACCCGCCGGGTCGGCGACGCTTCCGGCGCGCGTCGCCATCGTCACCGCCACTTTCGGTAACTCCGGGCGCTCAACGACGAAAATCTCGACGCCGTTCTCCAACTTCGCCGTTTTAACTTCCGGTACGAGGAACGCTTTATCCGTGCCGATGGAAGGCTGCTTCGTGCGGTCGAGCGCGGCTTGGCTTTCGCGGCCCGAAGTTTCGGGCCGGAAGCGGACGATCAGACGGTTGCGCGTATTCAGCCACTTGGCGACCGTGTCGCGCACGCCGTCGGCGGTCGCGCGGCGGTAGCGGGCGATGTCCTCGTCAAACTTGGCGGGGTCGCCGAAATACGTGTTGTACTGATTCAGCAAATCGGACTTGCCGCCGAAGCCGCCGATTCGCTCAAGCCCGGTGATGAATTGCGTCTCCCACTTCGTCCGCGCTCGGCTCAACTCTTCCGCCGTCGGCCCCGCCTTCGCGAAGCGGTCGATTTCGTCGGTGATAATCCCCTCAATCTGTATGAGTGACGCGCCGGGTCGCGCCGTCGCGTCCACGATGAACATGCCGGAGATTTCCTGAGAGAACTGAAAAGAACCCACATCCGTGCACATCTTCTTGTCGTAAACGAGGACTTTCTTGAGACGGGAGCTCAGACCGTCGGTCAAAATTTTTGCGGCGAGGTCAAGCTCGGCATCGCCTTCGCCGAACAGTTGTGGTGTCGGCCAGACGACGGAAGTGCGCTCCTGCGGCACGCGGTCGTGAGCCTCGACGACTTTCTCCCTTCCGAGCGTCGGAATCCAGAGCGCGGGGCGGTCGAGCGCGGGGCCGGGCGGAATGCCGCCGAAGTATTTCTCCACAAGCCGTTTGGCTTCCGCCGGGTTGAAGTCGCCCGCGATCACGAGCGACAAATTGTTCGGCGCGTAGTAGGTCTTAAAAAATTCTGTAACGTCGTCGAGTGATGCCGCCGTCAAGTCTTCATGAAGGCCGATCCCGTCCCACGAGTATGGGTGCTTCGCCGGGTGCAAATTCTCCGTCACCAGTTTGAACCAGCGTCCGTAAGGCGTGTTCTCATAACGCTGCCGCCGCTCGTTCTTCACGACGTCACGCTGGTTGTCGAGTTTCTCTTTCGTCAGCGCGTCGGCGAGCGTGGCGAGACGGTCGGATTCGAGCCAGAGGATGTATTCGAGGTTGGCTGAAGGGACGGTCGCGAAATAGTTGGTGCGGTCGTTGTTGGTCGTGCCGTTGACGCCGCCGGTGGACAAATTCGCGCCGGCCTTCTCGACGTAGGAGAAGTATTCGCCTGTCGCGTTCTTCGACCCCTGAAACATCATGTGCTCGAAGAGGTGCGCGAAGCCGGTGCGCCCGATCTTTTCATTCTTCGAGCCGACGTGAAACCACTGGTTGACGTGGACGACGGGCAGCTTGCGGTCAACGTGCATGATGACCTGAAGACCGTTCGGCAAAGTGTATTTCTCGAAAGCGACTTTCGGGACGGAGGCCGTCGCATCACGATTGACGGTCTGAGTAGGCGTCGTGTTTCCACTCGGCGCTTGAGCCATTGCGGGCATCGGTGCGAAGGTCAAAAGCAAAGAGAGAAGGGAACGGAAAAGGGATTTCGTTCTCGGTGCTGGCATCATAATTCCTTTCAAATACGGTCGGCAGCGTTTGCTCTGTGACCTTTGTGTGGGAGACAAAATTTTTAACACAGAGGCACGGAGGTCACACAGAGGACACAGAGAAGATTATTAAATCGAGTTTGTAGACGCCTTGCGGCGAACTGTCAACAATTATTTCTTTGTCTTTTCTTACGAAGAAATGGATTGCCGTCGAAGACAAGGTTTCATTACGAATCGCCACTTGGTGAAGTGAGA
>JBPCPQ010000102.1:0-3526 GCA_050999015.1 Pyrinomonadaceae bacterium
TCTTCGCCCGCGCGGTCGTGAACCATCAGCAGCCAACTCGCCAAGCGTTCGACGATTTTGTGACGACTGTTGCAGACAGCTCTTTGCGAAAGATGGGCGAGGCGGCTACTTGCGTAACTTAAAATCAATTCCTGCAACGCGCCTCCGCGCGCGAATTCGTTTTTGACGACTTCCTTCCTCACCCGCAAGGCGCTACCCGCGACGGCGATTTGCGTCCAGTATGAAGGCGGATGCGCGTTGAAAACGGCGGAGAGTCCGACGATGCCCTCCCGTCCAATCAACGCGGCTTCGACGCTGCTGCCGTCTTCGAGAATGTGAAGGTGAGAGATGACGACGTTTTCGGGAAAGTAGATATGATGAATCTCCTCCCCTGCTTTATAAACATCTGCGCCCGCCGCAAGAGAAACCGGTTCGACGTGCGGAAAGAGTCGCGCGAAGGCTTCGCCGGACAGAGCAGCCAGAAGCTTGTTGGACAGCAGGCGGTTCAGCGCGGTTTGCTTAACACCTTCGGCGTTGCGATGACCTGTTGTGGTCGCCCCCGTGACTCGCCGAGCGTCCGAGACGACGTGAGTAACATAATGCTCGATGCGCGCGCCATCGGGCGTGACAGTGTTCTTACTTCAAGAAGTATTCTTCATCGCGAAGTCTTTTTGCCCGAAGCCGCGCCCGCCCCCAATCCCGGCTTCCTCTCGCGCGAAGCTTTTCGGTAAATTCATTTTCAGGTGATTCGGCGAATATCGGAAACCCTATTGTGCTTTTCTCATGTGGACGAGAATTGACTTCGTCAGGTGTTCGTCAGAGCGTTCGCGGATGCGCGCCAGTAGAACTCTGACATTGAGGGGGCCGTCCTTGTAGCGACAGGTGAAATTGATACTGCTCGCTTGTCGTGAGCTGACGCGGAAATTATTAATACACTGCCGAAACTCTTCCGCGTTCTCGAAGGGCGCGACTTCAGTAAAGAAGTCGCGGCCCCGGACGCCCTCCGCGATGTTGCTCGAAAAATTGTTCTCGCCCAGCGGAGAACAAAAGACCACTCTTCCCGAAGCGTCAAGCTCGACTAAACCGAAAAACTTTTGATTGTTCGTGACGGATATGCCCATGGCGAAATCTCCTTCGACGCTAAATCGTCTCCGCGACTCTGACTGTTCCGAGATGTCTTTCGAGAACGTCGTCGAGTTGGTCGAAGTCAATCGGTTTATCAATGTACTCGTCGCAGCCTGCCTCGAGCGCCACGGCGCGAAACGCCGGTTCGGCATGGCCGGAGAGGAGAATTATTGGCACGCCTTCGAGCGACGTGAGCCGACGGATTTGGCGTGTGGCCGCGAGGCCGTCGAGACGTGGCAGCGTGGCGTCCATCAGGATTAGACCGGGACGCTCACGCTCCGCCACGCGAATCGCTTCTTCGCCGTCCCCTGCTTCGACCACTTCAAAGCCGCGCATCTTTAGCAGCATGCCGAGCATGAAGCGCGTGTCGTCATGATCTTCCACTACCAACACGAGCCGCCCGGAAGAGTGAAGACGACGCTGAGGAGCGTCTATCTGAAGTGATGATTCTCTTAATGGATGTGAAGTAATCATCGTGACAAGGGTGCGGTGAACTAACAAATGGGAAGGCGAACCGCGCATCGCTCCAGATAAAGGGAATTACTTCGGTAGTAAGTAAAGGGTGAGATTGACGTCTCACCCTTCCTCTCCCCCCCTGCTCGCTCTGCTGTCCGACCGTGCTCTTAGTCGCGGCCAAACAGAAATCGCGCCGCGTCCCTAAACCCGAAGCCAGTGTTGACGGTTCGCAATCAATCGGCAGGAGCTATACCTTTCACATACCCTTTTATACGGAAGAGGGTATGAGCCGCCTCTATCCGTTATGAAGGGCATAACTCCTGCCAAACTTTCCGCCAGCTTTCCCTTTGCCAACCCTGTTAATCCCTCAGCAGAGCTTTTCCGGCTTGGGACACGCTCTCTCTTTTTGTGATGCGCGGAGTTTCCCATGAGAGGCGCGTTGCGGCTATCAGGAGGGTGCGAAAAGTTGGTAGGGATTTTCCCTTATCAATGCGGACAGTGGATTGAGGATTGAACGGCAGGAAGTGGTAATTAGCGCGATACTCTCACCGACGTGCGGGCTTCTGTCCCAATAGCTTAGGCGAAAGCTTTGTTACCTAAGAAATGAGTGCGGACGTATGAAACCGTATCGTGGAGCGTTTCCGCCGTGTCGCGCGGGGTGAAGCCGAGTTCACGCTCGGCCTTCGCTGGATCGAGATACCAAAAATGCTCGGCCATCCCTATCTCGTCAGGCTCGATGGGCGGCGCGAGTTTCCAATGTTCATAAAGGGCATGAAACATGCGCGCGCCTGGAACAACGAGTTTTGAGGGAATGGAGAAACGCGGCGCGGGTGTTTTCGTTTGACGTTCGAGTCGCCCAAAGAAATCCGCGAAAGTCCAGTTGGCCGCGCCGAGCAGGTAGCGCTCGCCGTGCCGGCCTCGCTCCATCGCCGCGCGGAAACTCTCTGCCGCGTCGCGCACGTCAACAAAACTTAAGCCCCCCTTTGGGACGGAAATGATTTTGCGCGCGAGGAAGTCGAGAATAACTTTCGTCGAGCTGAGACGGTCGTCGCCGGGGCCGAGCAGCAGACTGGGATTCATGATGACGAGCCGGCGATTCGCGCCGCTAAAGTTTTCGAGCGCGACACGCTCCTGATAAACCTTACTGGCATAGTAAGGCCAGCGCGAGACGATCTCCAATGGCGTCGGCCATTCTTCATCAGGAATTGTGTCGCCGTCTTCGGTGACGGCGACGGTGCCGCTTGTCGAGGCGAGCACCATTGTTTTGACGCCGGCGGCCTGCGCCGCTTCGCACACGAGGCGCGTCCCTTCGACGTGAAGTGCGTACATTTCATGCGCGCGTTCTTTCGTGCGCGAGACTCGCCCGGCGAGGTGATAAATCTGTGTCACGCCTTCGACCGCGCGCGCCACGTCGTCGCGTTCGGTGACTGATCCTTCAAACGTCTCGATTCCAAGCTCGGCGAGCCACGCCGGGATTGATGTCGCCATCACGCGCAAATCGCGCTCGTCCGCTTCGACGAGTTGACGCACAAGATGAGCGCCGAGGAATCCCGTCCCGCCCGTCACCAGCGTGAGCGCGCGCGGGGGCTTCGCCACCGCCGCCTTTTTCTTCGGCGCAGCTTTAGGCGTCTTCACGCCGTCATCAATTTTAGTCTTTGCACTGGCCTTACGCTTCGTGCTTGTCGTTGCCATAACTAACGAGTGAAGGATGATGAAGGATGAAACGAAGAGACGCGGGGAGGGGGAGACACGGCGACGCGGCGAGTAAGACGCTGATCGCCGCGTCGCCGTGTCCCCGCGTCTCTCTTCGTTTCATCCTTCATCATCCATCCTTGCTCTTCAGTCTCCGCTCGCGGCGAGTTGATTCATATTTTCAGCGACGGGTGAATCAGCGGCGGCGCGGCGATCATTCTTCCATTGCAGACGGAGCGACTTGGCGTCGAACCTGTGGTTGGTATGGTCGCGC
>JBPCPQ010000487.1:0-2637 GCA_050999015.1 Pyrinomonadaceae bacterium
AACGTCGAGCGCGTCATCAGCGAAGCGCGCGCCGACGCGGGCGTGGAGGTCGCGCCCGAACGTGTCTCACTGATTCGCCGCGTGATGCTGATGAAGGTGAAAGACCGGGTCAAGCTCGGCATGAAAGGCGACCGCGAGGCGCGCGCAATTCTTATCCGCGATTCCAACAAAATCGTCGCGCAAGCCGTCGTTCACAATCCGCGCATCACCGAGCAGGAGGTCGAGGGGATCGCCGCGCTCCGCACCGTCTCCGACGAAGTGCTGCGCCTCATCGCGATGAACCGCGCGTGGGCGCGCTCGTACACGATTACTCATAATCTCGTGCGCAATCCGCGTACACCAATCGCTTCGGCGATGAACATTCTTCCGAGAATTTATGCCAAAGACCTCATCGCGTTGTCGCAGAACCGCAACGTCTCGGACGCGATCCGCCGTCAGGCCCAACGTATTTCTCAAGCCCGCGCCGGCAAGTGAGAAATGAAGCGGAAGGCCACGAACGAAGTTTTTCTCCGCCGTTCGATCTTGCCTTAAAATATCTCCGACGCTTTACGCACAACCGACCATCCCACGTCGGTCAACGTGTGACTCGCCGCGCCCCACCACAGACCGGACAGGACAGCCCATACCGCGCTTCGGTTAACGCCGAGTCCTGCGATGCTTAATTCAATTGAGAGCCATGCGTGCGCGACCTCGTTCCATCCGGGAAGCGCGCCGCCCACAAACAGTGCCCGCAGGTATACCGACGCCGAGATAATTATCGTGAGCATCCCCGCGAAATAGAACACCCGAATCAGCGTGCCGAAAAGGATTCCGTGCGACCACCGTGAGCGGTGTCGGAAGACGACGCGATATGGAAACCAGATGAATCGAAAGACGCCCCACCGCGTATACTGGCGCGACAGAATGTCCAAGTCGGGGCCGAACATGAAACCGCCGAACAGCGTCGCGCCGGTGACAATGACAGAAAGCGCCACGCTTTCCGTCAATACCCACGCGGCAGCGAACGTCGGCGCGGCTAACAACAGCGTAATCAAGTCATGTGTCTTTCCCGAAGGCATAAGCTAAGGAGACAGAAGTCAGGAGTCAGTAAGAAAAACAGTTTCCGAACATGCTTACATGTGCAACCTGATTTATATAGCACGCGCTTTCTTTCGACGCAAAAACCGGAGTTTGCCAGCCGGGAACGGGCGCGATAAACTGACGCTTCTTAACGCGCATGAGTAAACGGGGGAACCTACAAACAAATTTCGAGTACGCCGCGACGCGCACCCTGCTGTCAACGCTCGGCGCGCTGCCGCGCCCGTTGGCCGTCGCGGCGGGTCGTGGTATCGGGCGTGCCGTGTATGTGCTGGCCGGCAAGCTTCGTCACACGGGAATGCGCAACCTCGAATTAGCCTTCCCGGAAATGAATGAGCGCGGCCGCCTGCTTCTACTTCGCAGTTCTTTCCTTAGTCTCGGCCGTCAACTCGGTGAGTTCAGCCATTTTCCGCACGCGACTGCTGAAAGTCTCCGCGCTTATGTCGAATACGACAGCCACGACGTAAAGTACATTGACGAGGCGAAGGCGCGCGGTAAGGGCGTTATTTTTCTCACTTCTCATCTCGGCGCGTGGGAAATTCTGAGCTTCGCTCATTCGGCTTTTTATGAGCCTTTAAGTTTCATGATGAGGCCGCTGGATAACGACAGAGTTGAAGAGTTGGTTGAGAGTTACAGGACTCGGTTCGGCAACAAGCCGGTTGACAAGAAAGCCGCAGCGCGCACCGCTCTGCGGCTTCTACGCGACGGCGGGACGCTCGGCATCCTCGCCGACCTCAACACGCAACCGCGCGAGGGCGTCTTCGTTCCCTTCTTCGGGCACCTCGCCTGTACTACGACCGGCGCTGCCGTGCTCGCGCTACGCACGGACGCAACTGTGATTCCTGTCTGCGCTCCGTGGAATGAGGAACGCGGGCGCTATGTATTTCGCGGCGGGCCGATTATTGAGTTAGTGCGGACGGGCGACAGCGAGCGTGACATCGAGGTAAACACAGCTAACTTCACCGCCGCCATTGAGCGCCAGATAAGGGCATTCCCCGATCAGTGGTTGTGGATTCATAAGCGATGGAAAACTCGCCCGCAAGGCGAGCCGGACTTTTACAGCGCAACTCCACGAACCCTACATGCCCAAAAGCTCACGCCGCAAGTACCGAACCAAGACTTTCCACACGCTTGATTCATAACTCCAACTTCACTTGAAGCAAAGGTCTTTCGCTCGTTCCTCCCAAGCCCAAAAACTTCATGTCACAAAACTGTGTAGAAAATTTGTATTTTGTGCTTGACACGTTGCGCTAGAACGGTGTAATTTCACACATTCTTACGAAGCAACAATGATTTCGTAACTGTTCAGCTTCGGTGCTGCTTGAAATTCGATAGCTCTGGGATTTATCAGGCTTTGGTGTAGGGAGGCAGTATTCTCAGCTATTTTTAGTTACTCCTTCGATTTTTCTGGAGTCCAATTATCTCGCCTACCTCAACGACCGCCTAAAATCGCCGGATCGCCCGTAAGTGACGATCTCCAGCACTTTGCCAACGCCACCCTGTCATCTCCGAGCCTGCCCCAAAGTTCTAAGCCCCGCTAGTCTTTAAGAAAGATTGACG
>JBPCPQ010000295.1:0-8919 GCA_050999015.1 Pyrinomonadaceae bacterium
TGACGATTGCGCAGATCGCCGAGATCGGGACGATGATCGCGCTGCCGTGGATGCTCAGCCGCTGGGGCATCCGGGGCGTGATGACGCTCGGCATCATGGCGTGGCCGATTCGTTACGCCATCTTCGCCTACGGAGCACCGACGTGGCTCGTCGTCGCCGCACTGACGCTGCACGGCCTCTGTTACGTCTGCTTCTTCGTCGTCTCGTTCATCTACGTCAACTCCGTCGCCTCGCCCGACATCCGCGCGTCGGCGCAGGCATTCATCACCTTCGTCACGCTCGGCGCGGGGATGTACGTCGGCTCACTTTTCGCCGGCTGGATCAGAGACTTTTACACTGTCAACGGCGTCGTCAACTACACCAACGTTTTCCTCGTGCCGTGCGTGCTGACGATTCTCTGCGCCGTCGTCTTTTTCTTCGGCTTCCGCGAAAAGAAGAGCATCGGCGAGCCGAGCTATCAGGCGCAGCCGATCCCGGAATAAACTAGCACCTCTGGGAGCGCGGGCGTCCCCGCCCGCCATGAGCGCGTCAGCGCGAACAATTGAGCGTGCTCACGCAATGACATCACAGACAAAACTCGTCGCCGGCGTTGACATCGGCGGCACCAATATCAGGTGCGCCGTCGCGCGGCTTGAAGAACCCGCCCGCATGCTCGCGCGGCGAAGCGTCAGGACGCCCGCCGCCGCCGCGCCACAATCAATCGTTGATCTCATCTCCGCGCAAATTGATCTCTGCTTAAATGAAGCGGGACTGGCGCGCGAGTCGCTCGCCCGTCTCGGCTGTGCCGCGCCCGGCATCACGGACGCCGAAGCGGGCGTCGTCATCTCGGCGGCGAACCTTGAAGGCTGGTTCGAGGTTCCGCTCGCGCGCCTGCTTCAAGAAAAGTTCAGCGTGCCCACGGCAATCGAAAACGATGTGCGCGCGGCGAGTCTCGGTGAGTTCAAATACGGCGCGGGGAGTAAGAAAGGTGATTGCCGCTCGCTCGTTTACATGACGATCAGTACTGGCGTCTCCGCCGGTATCATCATTGACGGAAAACCCTTGCGCGGCGCGCACAAGTTCGCCGGCGAAATCGCATACCTGCTGCCCGAACCCGCGCACATCGGCAAAGACTGGGGACTCAACGGCTGCCTCGAACTAACGGCGGCGGGCGTCGGCATCGCGCAGCAGTGGGCGACAAGACGTGAGAATCCGGCAGCAGATTTTTCTGCCGCCGATGTTTTCGCCGCCGCACAAACGGGCGACGACGAAGCCGCGAAGATCATCGAGCGCGCGAGCGATTACCTCGCCCAAGCCGCCGTCTCGCTGTGTGCGATCATTGATCCTGAGATATTCGTGCTCGGCGGCGGCATCGCGGAAAATGAACCACGTTTGATAGAAAGAATCGGCGACGTGGTTAAGGTAACGCTTCCCTATGCGCCGCCGGTCGTTAAGGCCGAGTTGGGCGGCGATTCGCCTTTAGTCGGCTCGTTAGCGATAGCAGCAACGCTCAAATTGTAACGACGCTACTACCTCTGATAAATGTAGTCGCGCGGCCACTCGATGCATGTAATTACTCGCAAACGGCTTAATGAGTTTGCCGAGAAATATCCCGAAACGAAGACGGCGCTTGCTCATTGGTACGGCGTGGTAAAACGCAACAATTTCTCCAACCTTGCCGAGGTTCGCTTGTTACTTTCATCCGCCGATCAAGTAGGGAAGCTCACGGTCTTCAACGTCGGCGGAAACAAAGTTCGCGTGGTCGCGGCGATTCACTATAATCGGAAGAAGGTTTACATTCGGGCGGTGCTCACTCACGCCGAATATGACGAAGGCAAGTGGAAGGAATAAGTGATGCAAAATCTTGATGTCAACAAAACGGCTAATGCATGGTCTTCCTTGGCGGGGTCGGTGTTTGTTCCCCACACGGAAGAAGAATACAAGCGGCTTGTTTCCCTGCTAGACAATTTGATTGACGAAGTGGGAGAAGACGAATCGCACCCGTTGGCATCACTCATGGACGTGGTCGGTGTGCTCATCGAAAAGTACGAAGACGATCACGTGCCGGAGTTGGCCGTTGAGTAGTTTCAATGCTTTGAAGCGCTTGCTACCTGCGCAATAGATAGTCACATATTAGGTGGAGGCTCGCAGTCGATCAGCGCCCTAGAATTAGCAGTAATTGTCAAAACTATAATTGTGCAATCGCCACTCGCGAATTAACTTTGGAGGAAAGATCATGAATCAATCATCAACGGTCAGACGTTTAGGGTTAGTTGGATTGCTGGTTGTAGCTTCTGTTGTCTGGTCAACATCCGGCGGCGCTCAGAAGCGCAGTCTTGATGCGACGTGGCAGCAGTCTACATCAGTAAGCATCCGGCTTGGTGTAAGGGGCAAGGAGGGACAAGCAGAGCCTTACGATGCAACATTCACTGTCTTCACACTCGACTACCCGAACGGGCGGGTAGAACACAAGATTCAGAAAAGAATCAACCCCGGACGATTCGCCTATCTTTACTTTCCCGAAGACATCAACGCGAAAGCTCTGCCCGGAAAGTACGGGTGGACGTGTACGGTCGGAGATCAGGTCGTGGCGCTGGGGCGATTCGAATACGCAGGCGTCGGCATGCAGAGCGATCAAGCGGCAATCCTCAAGTGAACAAAGGCGACACTATCAAACGTCGCACTCCCTGACAAGAGCATGCAGCCATTGCGCAAGTCGGCGAGTAGAAGTGCATAAGTACGAAATCATTATTTACTGGAGTAACGAGGACAATGTTTTCGTCACCGAAGTGCCGGAGTTGCCGGGCTGTATGGCTCACGGCGAAACCCAAGCCGCCGCGCTCGCTAATGCTAATAAGGCTATCCAACTGTGGATTGATACTGCCCACGAAGACGGCGTTCCTGTGCCCGAACCAAAAGGAGAGAGGTTAATACCGGCGTAGGTTATTGTCTTACGTTACGACGCCTGACGAGTTGTCGCAGGAGAACCAAACCAACAGACTCACGCCCTTTATTCCTGAAGGACAAACTACACATGACATCAAAAAAGAAACTCGGAATCGGATTCATCGGGAGCGGCTTTATCACGCGCTTTCATATTCAGTCGTTCGTCGCGGTGCGCGACGCGGACGTGCTCGGCGTGTGGAGTCCGAACGGTAAGCACGCCGACGAGGCGGCGAAACTCGCGCGTGATCTGCGTGTCGGCGAGGCGAAGAGTTTCGGCTCCATCGAAGAGATGGTCGCCGCGCCGGAGATTGATTGCATCTGGATTTGCGGCCCGAACCATATGCGACTCGACAACATGGGGCGCATCCTCGACACACTTAAATCCGGCAAAGGGCAACTCGTCGGCGTCGCGTGCGAGAAGCCTCTCGCGCGCAACGTCGCGGAAGCCAAACGGATGGTCGAGATGATTGAAGAGGCGGGCGTGCTGCACGGCTACCTCGAAGACCAACTCTTTTCGCCGGGCGTGAAGCGCGGGCGCGACATCATCTGGGCGCGCGGCGCGTCAATCGCCGGCAGACCTTATCTCGCTCGCTCCGCCGAAGAGCACAGCGGGCCGCACAATTCATGGTTCTGGCAAGGCGAATTGCAGGGCGGCGGCGTCTTGAACGACATGATGTGCCACAGCGTCGAGGTTGCGCGCTACATGCTGACGAAGCCCGGCGCACCGCGCGCGAGCATCCGCCCGACGAAAATCTCCGCGCAGATCGCCAGCCTGAAATGGTCGCGTCCCGAATACGCCGCCATCCTCAAAAAAACGATGGGCGCGGAAGTTGATTACACAGAGAAGCCCTCGGAGGATTTCGCGCGGGCGACGATCAATTACGTTGACGAGGAAGGACATCCGCTACTCGTCGAGGCGACGACCTCGTGGAGCTACGTCGGCGCGGGGCTACGGCTCAGTATGGAACTGCTCGGCCCCGAATACTCACTCTCGATGAACTCACTCGACAGCGGTCTCCGAGTCTTCTTCAGCCGCAACGTGCAGGGCGCGGCGGGCGAGGATATGGTTGAGAAACAGAACGCCGAGCAGGGTCTGATGGCAATCGTCGGCAACGAGGCCGGCGAATACGGCTACGAAGATGAGAACCGTTACTTCGTTAATTGTTTCCTCGACGGCACGCAGCCCGAAGAGAATTTCTACGACGGTCTTGAAGTGACCGAGCTTTTGATGACCGCATACATGAGCGCCGAGCAGGAGCGCACCATCGAGTGGAAGCCGAAAGACCTCGACGCTTTCATCCCGGCGGTCGCGCGCGGAATTTGGAAGGGCTGAATGAAACAAGGATAGACAGGATGGACAAGATGAACCATTAGGGAAAAGGGAAAGGGGGAAGGGGTAAAGGGTGACGAAGAAGATGCCTACTGCTTTTCCTCTCTCCTCTCGTGTTTTCATCCAGTCTATCCTGTCCATCCTTGTTAATATCTTTGTGGCCTAATCTCGTCTGGTTTGGCTTAGAATTTTCCTCTCACACACTCTAATGAAGCGTCTTCAAGATAAAGTCGCCGTCATCACCGGCTCAGGGGCCGGGATGGGTGAAGGCATCGCGCGGTTGTTCGCGGGCGAGGGCGCGCGGGTGGTCGTGTCCGACGTTGACGAAGCGAAGGGCGCGGCGGTCGCGGCGAGCATCGCGGGCGAAAACGGCGAGGCGATTTTTCAGCGCGCCGACGTGCGGAGTGAAACCGAGTGCCGCGCGCTCGTTGATTGTGCGG
Source organism: Pyrinomonadaceae bacterium (assembly GCA_050999015.1). Classification (GTDB taxonomy): domain Bacteria; phylum Acidobacteriota; class Blastocatellia; order Pyrinomonadales; family Pyrinomonadaceae; genus JBPCPQ01. The sequence goes on from JBPCPQ010000295.1 coordinate 4,696, forward strand.
TCAGTGTGTACGGACGCATTGATGTGCTGGTCAACAACGCGGGCGTCACGACGCGCGGCACGATTGAAGACACGAGCGTCGAGTCATGGGACGAGATATTTGCGATCAATGTGCGCGGCGCGTTTATTTGTACGCAACAGGCCGTGCGCTATATGAAAGACACGCAGCGTGGTTCGATCATTAACATCGGCTCGGTCAACGCCTACATCGGCGAGCCAAAACTGATGGCCTACTCGGCGTCGAAGGGCGCGCTGATGACGCTGACAAGAAACGCGGCAAGCTACCTCAATAGTTACCGCATCCGCGTCAATCAGGTTAATCCCGGCTGGACGCTGACGCCGACCGAGCATCAAGTAAAGCTCAAGGAAGGTAAAGGCGAAAACTGGCTCGAAGAAGCCACACGGACGCGCCCCTTCGGGCGACTGCTCCTGCCGCGCGACATCGCGCACGCCGCCCTTTATTTCGCCTGCGATGAGAGCGAATGCGTCACCGGCTCAATTCTCGATTTAGAGCAGTACCCTGTCGGGGCACCCCCGAATTGGTAAGCACGTATGATCCGCCGCGCGTAGAAATTTGAAACTTAAGGACAGACAGGATGGACAGGATAAAAAGACGGAAGTGAATGACAAGATCATCTCAGATCGCTTGTGATGCCGCGACGGTCAGGCGTGAGATGCCGCTAATAACACCTCTTCTACCGTAGATGGCAACTCCACCGGATGAAAGCGATTTGCCGCGAAAGCATAATCTTCCCCGCTCTCATCTATGACGCGAATTAACCCCTCTGCTTCCGCTTCCTTATCAGGAATAAAACGGTACAATTTTCCAACTTCAAGCGAGGCTTGATAACCTTGATTATTGAGGCATACGGCAAAATGTGCTGACTGTTTCTCCGCTTTTTTCATGGCTAATCTAAAAATGGCAACTTCAACTTGAATTCTCTCTTCCCCACGCCGTGAGCTTCATACCAATGTACCTCACCTAAGTGTGTCCTGCCATTAGGCAGGCGCACCTTGGCAACACCTTTCACCTTGCGCCATCTCCCCCTCCCATACCGTTTTCGTAAGCGCGCACGATCACGAACACCTGTACCTACAGCAATGGTTTCAACATCGGTTATTTCGCTGACAATCTCAAAGTCCATTGTAGAACAGCATGCCAAGTGTTCATGTGAGACTCAACCGGGCGATATAATGCCTGCCGCCAGCCGCTGTAAGCTCGGCCTCATTTCTCGCCGACGAAGAAGAATCTTTGATGATTTAACTCCTACACGCCTCTTCATACATTTTGTAGTGCGTTTCCGTCATTCCAAGTCGCTCATACGTTCGCTGCGCGGCGACGTTCTCGCGCTCGACGTAGAGGCGGAAGCCGCAGACGTTCTGCTCTGCCGCCCGCTCTTTAACGAAGTCATAAAGTCTTCGGTAAACGCCGCGCCGACGGAAATCCGGCGCGACGTAGACGCTCTGAATCCACCAGAAGACCGCATCGCGCCAGTCGCTCCACTCATACGTTATCATCAGCGAGCCGACGACTTTCTGCTGACCTTCGGCGTCCGCCGCTTCCGCGACGACGTAGAAACCGTATTGATCGTTTCGGAGCAGATTGCGCACGCCCGCCGTGAGGGTCTCGACGGCTAACTCTTTCGCTTCGGTCTCGCGCGCCATCGCTCGGTTGAATCTCACGAGCGCGTCAACGTCATGCTCGTCGGCGAGCCGCAGGTTGATTTGATGTTCCATCTGTTTCCGTATTTTGAGCCTTCGCCGGAGAAGCATCGAGCCATTCGGCGCACAGCTTCGCAATCGCCAGTTCTTTGTGTTTGGCCTCGACCTCAATCCACGGCGCGCGGCGGAAGATTTCGGGCATCGTCGAGATCAGATCACTATGCTGGCGGTCGCCGAACAACTCGCGTCCGTTCGAGATATGCACGATTTGCCATTCCGCGACCGGCCACGTTTCGCGCGCCGCTAAGAACATCTCGGTGACGCTCGGATGCTCGTAAGAGTCTAGCTTCTCGCGGACGATATGATGGTGGGCGTCAAAGACCATCGGCACGCCCGCGCGGCGACACACGTCGAGAATCTCCGTCGCGCTGTAAATGTATTCGTCGTTCTCGAACGCAAGGCGCGAGCGAATCCCGTCAGACAATGTGCCAATAACTTCGATGAGTCGCTCGCTTCTCCCGCCTTTACCGCCGTGAATCTCCATCATCGCCCACGGCGAGCGCGGCTGTTCGAGCATGTCGAAGATGCGGGCGTGCGTCTCAAGAATCTTGATGCTGTTGGCGAGCACCTGCTCCGAGTCGGAACTGAGGACGACGAACTGATCCGGGTGCAGCACGACGCGAATGCCGAGCGTGGTCGCGCGGCGTCCCACGCGCCCGACTTCCTCGCCGAGCGATTCGAGCACGTCATCGCCCGCCAGGTCGTCGGCGAACGGGAAAAGAGATGAAGTCAAACGGTAAAGACCGATGCCCCGCCCGACACAGTAATCGAGTGCCCGATCAAAGCGGGCGAGGTTGTCTGTGTAAAGCTCCCGGAGCATGCGCTTCTGCTCGGTTTCGTCAAACTGCAACAGGCGCTTGCGTGTCAGCGCGCGATAGCGCACAGCGTCCGTTGTGGTAATGCACACTAAACCCAAGTTTGGTCGCACACCCTGACTCATTTCGGCTCTCACCATAAAGAATCTCCCTGTTTTCTTTTAGCCTCTGAGACTACTTTCGCCGCGTCACAACAATGTGTCAGCCCATTAAAGTAGTAAATGCATGTGCTTCCCAGCCAGCTATTTCCGGGTTTGCCGCATCCAAAGTTGTTAAGAACTTAAGCGCCCCCTCAATCGTACTCACAACGACCTTAGAAACTTAGCGTGACCATCATCAATAATCGCAAAACGGTGAATCCGACAAAGCTCATCATCGCTGCCTTACTGCTGTCGCTCGCGGCGACTCCGGCGCTCGTTCAGGCGCAACGCCGGAAGGCTCCACCGGCTGCAAAGGTGAAGAGTCAGCCCACTCAGGCCGAAGCGGCGCGCGTCGCCCACACAAAAGCCAGAACAGATCTGGCGAAAGCGACCGCTGAGTATAAGTCGAGCCTCACACGCTTGCTGGAGTTACGCGAAGCGAACGCAAAAAAGGCCGCCGCACAGACGGAAAAGCTGAGAGAACTCTACAAGGAAGGCATCATCTCGAAACAGGAGATTGAGAAAAGCGAGGGCGAGATTGTCGAGGCGCGCGCCGCCGTCGAAGAGGTGCGCGCGAAGATGGGCGCGGCGGACACGCTGCTCGCCGAAGCGATGATTGAGGATGAAATACAGCCGATCACAATAGCGAAATTTCCTTCAGCGGGAAGCTACGTGAGAAAGACTGCTTACATCCGCTTCAACGGTCTTGGTAATTGGTCGCTGTCGAACGCCGGGCAGGTGAGTAGTTTCTTCGCCTCAAAATTCGGGCGCGTGCTCCCCGTCAGCGCCTTCGGCCAGTCAGAGCTTCATAACCGTTGGGGCTTCAATCACCACAACGCGATGGACGTTGCCGTACACCCTGATGGCCGCGAGGGTCAGGCGTTGATTGCCTACCTGCAAAGCGCCGGCATTCCCTTCATCGCCTTTCGTCAGGCCGTCCCCGGCTCCGCCTCCGGCCCGCATATTCACATCGGGCGACCGTCGAGCAGAACGCGGTAAGCGGACGCGCGCCGCGCGCTCGTCGTGGTCAGTTGAGACGCTCGCCTTTCTTATTTTTCACTCCTTAATCCTGATCGGCACATCACGCCCGGCGTCGGCCTCGTTGCCGGCATAGTCGGCGGCGATGATGCGCAAAGTGTAATCGCCGGGCGGCAACTCCGACGCGCGCCAGACGCCCTCGCGCACCTGCGTGCCGCGCACTTCGTTCGTGACGACGTAGAGAAACCTTGTGGACGCGCTGCCGTAGACCGTGATGCCGCTGCTGTCGGCGTAGGCGACTTTGACCGCCTCATCGTCAGGCGGCAAGCGGTCGAACTCGATTGTGATGCGCGGGCGCTCGAAGCCGGGCGCAGGGCTTCCGTCCGGCCTTAGAACTTGGTAGCCGACTTTGTACAAACCGAGACGACGCCGGGGCAGGTTGCCGTCAATTTGGTCGTAAGCATCAACGATGATTCGCACATCGCCATGCACTAAAAGTTTTCCGTCACGCTTCGCAACGAGGCGTTGATTATCAGGGGCGAAAAGCTGGATGCCGTCGCGCTCGATGCG
>JBPCPQ010000263.1:0-3821 GCA_050999015.1 Pyrinomonadaceae bacterium
GGGATTGCTGGGAAACTAGAGGTGCGACGAGACGGGGGGGTCTGGCCTGGTTCGGGCGGAAACGGGCCCGGCCTCGCTGCTTTCGTATGTGATAGCAGAGTTTTAGACGACTGAGCTAAGCACTTCACCAAAAGTACTGCGGTATAAAGGTTGGGTAGGAATACCGTCTCGCTTGGCTTCCACTTTTGCCTTTTGCCTTTTTACTTTTGCCTTACGCTTATCTGTTAGGTGCGCTCGCGCGGAGTGTGACCTCTGTTCCGCTCAACAACTCGAGGTCATCACGTCCTTGAACATAGACTGAACCGGCGCCACCGGCGGCACCAATGGCCGCACCAATCGCCGCCCCTTTACCGCCGCCGGCAATCGCGCCGATGATTGCGCCGACCGCCGTGCCAATTGCCGCACGCTGTACGGTGCGTTCCGTCTGGCTATCGCCCTCGCGGACGCCGCCCTCGTTGTCTACGCGCACCGTCTCGCCGCCCGTCGTTCGCACGCTATCAACGAAGCCGGCGAAGCGATGCGTCCGCCCGTCGCGGAGGCGAATGCGGTCGAAGTTGAATGTGAGACCGGAGCGGCCGGAAATCTTCCCGCTGCGGCTGATACCCGAAACAGTGCCTTCGATAACCGCGCCTTCATACTGTGCGGGCGAGCGCACCGTCATCGTGAAGGGATCGCCGTCCTTCGCCTGCTTCGTCGAGACATCGTTATTTAAGGTCGCAACCAAAGTCTCATTGTTGCGCACAATGAAGTCACCGCTCGCGCTATCGTTAGAGCTTGGCGAAGGCCGCGACGAATCGTAAACATTCCACTGCGCGACATCCGCTGTGCGGTCGTAAATGTTACGCACAACTACCGGCTGGGCGAGCCGCTCCGAATAAATACTGCGCGTCACTTCCAAACGACGCCCGCTGTCAATTGGATCAAACGTGACGGTGAAATCATTGTCACGATAGCCCGTCGAAGTGACTACCAACTGGTCGCCGTTAAACGTGGCGCGCACGCGCGCGACGCGACCGTTCGGGAGTTGCTCGCTGCGCTCGCGCCCGTCAACTTCAAAGTTGGTTTGGGCGGCGCGTGAGGAAGAAATCGTCACGGTGTTTCCACGCCGCTCGATGGCGAGCATGTCGGGCGATTCCAGCCGCGCCGCGACGACATCGTAAATGCGCTGCCGCTCGCCGCTCGGCAAGTCGCGCGTGGCTCGATCAGCCACGTCACGCGGGTTGTCGCTGCGCGAGGCATCGAGCCGGTAAGTGCCGGTCAACTGTGCGTCATAGCCGGTGCCGACGTTGCCTTCATAGCCGCCCGTCGCCGGAGACGTATTGTTGCTCCAATCCCCGGTAATGTTATAGACGCCGGCCAGCGCGTTCAATTCAGACTTGAGAGATGTCCAGTCGTTCTGCGCGCGGTTTGTCAGCCGCTGGCGGCGCATAAAACCGTCAATCGCGGCGGCGCGGTCGAGCACTGACTGGACGTCAGCGGCGACGGACGTGCGATTGTTGAAGCGCTCGCGCAATTGGCGGGTCGCGTCATCAAAGCTACGGACGAATTCGTTGATGTTGTCCTCGCGACGCGTGCCATCGAGGCGACTGCGGTCGAGCGCGATGTTGAGGCTCGCACGAAATCTTTCGGTGCTCGTCTCCACGCGGCGCATGATCCGCTCGACTCCCGCGTCATTGATCCGGGACGGGCGTTGATTGTTAGACGGCGAATTGCCCATCCCGCCGCGATTGTTCCAATCCCACCTCACGTTGTACGCATCGGCCAGAGTGCTAAGGTCTGTTCTCAACACCGACCAATCGCTCTCGACGCGCGCGTTCAACTGATTGCGCCGTAGAAAGCCGTCAATCCGCGTGGCGCTGTCGAGCACGGCTTGGACGTCTGCCACGACCGAATTGCGATTGTTGAAGCGCTCACGTAACTGGTCGGTCGCGCTTTCAAAGCTACGAACGAACTCATTGATATTGTCTTCGCGGCGTGTGCCGTCGAGACGGCTACTGTCGAGCGCTCCGTCAAGGCTGCTGCGGAATTTGTCCGCGTTCGTCTCAACGCGCCGAATGATTATCCGCACCTGCTGGTCAGTGAGCCGGTACGGGCGGCGCTGTGCCTGCGCTGTGATGAAGTTCGCGCTGACCATCATGGCAATCATCAGCACGGAAACTGTCTGCCTTATCCTATGCATGAAATTCTGTCCTCCTAAAGTCTAACAGTCAAAAAAAGTTAATTTGTGCGGTAGAAATGTCTTGGCCTAAGCATTGAAATCATCGCCACCACACGACAATCTGGCGGGACTAAAGCTTGAAAACAGTTGAGACGGGGAAAGAAGCGCGCCTGAATTGGCGCAGACTGATGTTCGATAGCTGCAAGTGTTGTGCCGGCAAAATAATGCGCCGCGTTTGCGCTTAAAAGTTGGCTAGATTGGATCATGACAATACGTCTGATTTGCCTTCTACTTGAGGTGATTCTTCCTCATCCTCCCCAATACTAAGAGTAGCCGTGGTGGATTCTCGCAAAAAGCTGTTGCAGGGCATTTATGTACGAATCCGATAGCCTGCGTTCGCGTAGCGTACAAGATTGTTTAGTAGCAAAATCATTGTGTTTTCCGCTTACAACTTGCTCTCATGTCGTCCGATTGACGCATCATGTTATGCTTAATAAAGCATCGGGGAGCTTTCATGAAAATGACCAACCAGCCAAACAATACTGCGACGATTCACTTCGCCGGCGACGATTTGTTCGTGGCCGTCAGCCCGAGCGGCCATGCGCAAGTGTTAGAGACAAACTCTGAGCGTACACGCGCAGCCACTCCGATGGAGTTGCTACTGATGGCATTGGGCGGCTGTACGGCCGTTGATGTGGTCTCGATCCTGCGCAAAAAGCGCGAGCAGGTGACGGATTATCGTGTGGAAGTGCGCGGCCAGCGGCGCGACGAGTACCCGCGCAAATATACGCGCATGGAAGTGCATCATATCGTGCGCGGGCGCGGCGTTTCGGAGAAAGCGGTGGCGCAGGCGATTGAGTTGTCGGAAACAAAGTATTGCAGCGTGGCTGCCACTCTCGGCCACGGCGTTGAGATTGTTTCGACCTATGAAATCATCGAAGGATGAAACCAAGGGAAAGGGGGAAAGGTTAAAGGGGAAGGGGGGAAATGGTGCGTGCCGTCTGGCTCACAGAGTCATTGACGCAAATGGAGCGACAGGCTTGCTTTCAAGGGAACGAAACTTTTTCTTAGTGCATTTATACCTTTACCCTTTTTCCCTTACCCTTTTTCCCTTCCGTCTTCGAGGACGTGTCGTGTCGCCGCTCAGGTGCATCCAACGATTGACGGCGGGAGCCAGACTCTCCTGAAAATTTCAACTCTCCCATTTGTTTTGTAAAAGCGCGCGGCTGGCTATGACGAGACCAACTCATCATCGTTCTCTCGCCATCCGGCGCAGTTTCACAGAACCACTATTTTCTATCAGCCATCGGGTAACTATGACTCCATTACTTCACTTCGCAGCCGTGTGTGTTTCGACTCTCGCTTTCGCGCTTGCCTGCATGCGAGCGGAAAATCCCCGTCCCGACGTGTCGCCGGTCGCATCCGCTTTCGCCCCCGCCGAGGCGACATTGGTGGCGGAGAACCAGACTGATGACGCGCTGGCGAACACTCGTCGCATAGATAAGGCCGAGCGAACCGCCGAGGGCCAACTCGCACGGCTGAGCGCAGAGGATCATTTACGCCGCGCCGCCACTTACCACACCAACCGTGCTTTTGCCGAAGCCCGCGACCACTGGCAGGCGATTATCATGCGCTACCCAAATGACCCGAACGTGCCCGTCGC
>JBPCPQ010000218.1:0-3381 GCA_050999015.1 Pyrinomonadaceae bacterium
GTGATGCCGCGTTGACGCTCAAGACTTGCGTCGCGCTTTTTGCGCTCCCCCTCGGAGAGGAACATCTCGGCGACCCATGTCTTGCTCCAGTCGAATTTCTCATCCGTCTCGCGCGTCGCCACCACCTGCCGCACGGCGTATAAATTAGCGCCGCACGATTTGCAGAACTTCAACTCGTCGCTTTGATTGATGCCGCATTGCGGACAGAACATAAGACACTCCTGTTAGGAATTTCCTTCAATGATACGACGGTTATGAACCTGATGTTCAGGTGTCCTTCAACGATGAGATTGCCGGGTATTAGATAATGCTGTCCTTACCGTCGCTCGCGGATTCTTAACGAAGCGTAAACCGCCGCCCACGGAAAGGGGGTGGATTAATCTACACGACCGGCACAAGTCCCTCGTAAAAGAAACTGATGCCGAATTTCAGTGTGACTCGCGCGGGATGGGGGCGCCGCTGTTGCCGACGAGAAAATCAAGGTCGGCGCCGCGATCAGCCTGTAGCACGTGCTCGACGTAGAGCCGCGCGTAGCCCCGCTCGGTCGGCACGGGCGGCGGTTGCCACGCCGCGCGCCGCCTTTCGAGTTCGGCGTCAGAAACGTCAAGATGCAACCGCCGCGCTTCGACGTCCAATTCGATCATGTCACCATTTTGGACGAGCGCGAGTGTACCCCCGGCGGCGGCTTCGGGCGAGATGTGCAGCACGACCGTGCCGTAAGCCGTGCCGCTCATCCGCGCGTCGGAGATACGCACCACGTCCGTGATGCCGCGCTTCAGGAGTTTCGCCGGGACGGGCATGTTGCCGACTTCGGGCATGCCGGGGTAGCCACGCGGCCCGCAGTACTTCAGAACCATCACGCACGTCTCGTCAATGTCGAGTGCCGGATCGTCAACGCGCGCGCGCATGTCTTCGATGTTCTCGAAGACGACCGCACGCCCGCGATGCTTCATCAGTTCGGGCGAAGCCGCCGAAGGTTTCAGAATCGCGCCGTTCGGAGACAGATTGCCGCGCACCACGGCGACGCCGCCGTGCGGTTTGAACGGCTCGTCGAGCGGCATGATGACCTCGCGGTTGTAGCACGGCGCTTCGGCGACGTTCTCGCCCATCGTCTTGCCGTTGACCGTGAGGGCGTCGCGGTGAATGAGATCGCCCATCTCGCGGATCACCGCCGGGAGTCCGCCCGCGTAGAAGAAATCCTCCATCAGGTATTTCCCCGACGGCATCAAATTCACGAGGCACGGCACGTCGCGCCCCAATTTGTCCCAGTCGTCCAGATTAAACTCAACGCCGACGCGGCCGGCGATGGCGAGCAGGTGGATGACCGCGTTGCTCGACCCGCCGATGGCGCCGTTGACGCGCACCGCATTCTCGAATGCTTTCCGTGTGAGGATTTTCGAGACGCGCAAATCCTCGCGCACCATCTCGACGATGCGCCGCCCGGCCAAGTGCGCGAGCACGTAACGGCGCGAGTCAACTGCCGGAATCGCGGCGTTCATCGGCAGACCCATGCCGAGGGACTCGACCATGCTCGCCATCGTCGAGGCCGTGCCCATCGTCATGCAGTGGCCGGCGCTGCGGCTCATGCACGATTCGGCTTCGATGAAATCACACATCGGCATCGCGCCGCTCCGCACGTCCGCGTCGAACTTCCAGACGCCGGTGCCAGACCCGATGTCCTCGCCGCGAAACTTGCCGTTCAGCATCGCGCCGCCGGAGACCATCATCGTCGGCAGATCGCAACTCGCCGCGCCCATCAAAAGCGCCGGCGTCGTCTTGTCGCAGCCGACGAGGAGCACCACGCCGTCAATTGGGTTCGCGCGGATTGACTCCTCAACGTCCATGCTGACGAGGTTGCGAAAGAGCATCGCCGTCGGGCGCATCAAGGTCTCGCCGAGCGACATCACGGGAAACTCCAGAGGGAAACCGCCCGCCTCGTAGACGCCGCGCTTGACGCGCTCGGCGATGGTGCGGAAGTGCGCGTTACACGGCGTCAGTTCCGACCATGTATTGCAAATCCCGATCACGGGACGCCCGTCGAAGAGGTCGCCGGGCAGACCCTGATTCTTCATCCAACTGCGGTGAAGAAACCCGTCCCGGTCGGCGTGGCCGAACCACGCCGCGCTGCGAAATTTCTTTTCGTCGTTGTTGTCGTCGGACATTTATTAGATTCCCTAAAGTGTGGCGAAAGTAGAATACAGAAGACAGAAAACAGAATACAGGAGTCAGAATGGAAATAGATCACGTGGGTTGTATGGTACAAGTGGCGTGACGAAATGCGTCCGAATTAGAGCGCACGATTCAATATGGTTATACGTTTTCTGACTTCTGTCTCCTGTATTCTGTTTTCTGTCTTCTACTGCAAATAGATTGCTTCGATGATTCTCGCCACCTCGCGCCCCGCCGCGCCATCCACCGCCGGCTCACGATTGTTCAGCACGGCGTCGGTGAAGTCGGCGATGAGCGGAAGGTGCATGTTCGCGTGAGGCGGATGACTTTCAACACGCTCCGCGTCTCCGACTCGGATTCGCACTTCACCTTTGTTGAGCACGCCAACGTGAATCGAGCCTTCGCTCCCGAAGATGTCGAGCGTGTCCTGCGGCTCGCGTGAGGCGTGCGTAACTGAGAGAACGCCCCGCGCGCCGTTCTCAAACTCGAAGAGTGCGATGCTTGTGTCTTCCACCTCGCGCCGGAAAAGCACGTTGGAGTTGAAGCCTCTCGTCGCGCGGATGCTTCCCAGAAGATTAGTGAGCACCTCGACGCGGTGACAGCCGAAATCAATCATTGGCCCGCCGCCGGATTCTTCCTTATTGAGCAGCCAGCGGCGCGGATGATCGGGCGGCGGGTCGAACCACTCGAACGCATTGATCTGCGCGATCACAGGCGTGCCGATCTCGCCCGATTCCAAAATGTTTTTGACACGCTCCACGACTGGATAAAAGCGCCGGTAGTACGCGACGCCGAGCTTCACGCCGGTATCAAGACAAGCGGCAATCATCTCGTCACACTCGGCGGTGTTCATCGCCATCGGCTTTTCGCACAACACATGCTTGCCTGCTGCTGCTGCGGCGATTGTCTGCGCGGCGTGCGGGCGAACCGGCGTTGCGATATAGACCGCGTCAATCTCCGAATCGGCGACTAACTCGCGCCAATCCTCGAACCACTTCCGCACGCCGAACTCACGCGCGAAAGACTCGGCCTCACTGAAGCGCGCCCGGCTGACCGCGACCAATTCGCAATCCGCCAGATCGCACAACGCCGGAGCCACGCGCCGCCGCGCGATGTCGCCGCAACCGATCAATCCCCATTTGAGTTTTTTCATCGGACTTTGTGGTTTCTGCTTTCGGCGGGCGCTGCCGCTTCACTGCCAATGAACATTTG
>JBPCPQ010000240.1:0-3723 GCA_050999015.1 Pyrinomonadaceae bacterium
AGGCCGCCCACCGGATAGGTCGCGTTTCTTTGCTGCACGACATGAGCCAACTCGTGAGCCACCAATTTTCGTCCGCCCATCGTCTCCGGCGCGTACTGCCCCGCGCCGAACACTACATCCTGCCCAACTGTGTAGGCCAGCGCATTCACCGCACGTGCCGACTCCGCCGCCCGCGCATCCCGGTGCGTCCGCACGCGGCTGAAATCATGACCGAAGCGCGACTCCATGAGCGTCCGCGTCGCCGCGTCGAGCGGCTCGCCGGAGGAACGTAAGACCTCATGCACAATCGGCGGAATGGTGTCGGTCTCCTCCATTCCGGCAGGCTTTCGTTGCAGGCGTTTCCTCGAGCACTCCTCGCAATCGCCGCTCAAGCCCGCCGCGCCGCCGCCGCACGCGCATTTGCGCTGTAACAATCCCCCCGATGCAGACGAGATTGCGGGGCTTGGATCAGACTTTGTTTGAACTCTCGCGTTCATCCTTTGAAGCTCCCGAAAACCGCCTGCGCCACCTGCGCCCCGACGCCCTTCGCTCCCGAACCCGTCGCGACGTTGAAAACTCCAGCGTCCAAACGCGCGCTTTCGACACTGTGGGTGAATCCGCGCGGCACGCCCTGCTCAGAAAACAGACGCGCCAACTCACTTTCGACCACCTCGGCGATTAAATAGTGGTCGCCCGGCGCGAAGCCGTCCAGCACCAACTCCTCAATGTGCAACTCCACGGATTGCGGATTGTTCGGACGCATTCTGCTACTCCGTTCTTTCATCCCTCGCGCTGAGTTAATAAACGCGCTGCCGTCGGTCTCTTTACTTTTGCCTTTTTACTTTTGCTTTAGCGCTCGTCACACCCAACCGGCCACTTCCGAGTCGGTGAGCGTTTTCTCCAGCTTCGCGTATTCACTGCGAGCGGCGCGCAGCAGGTGCGACATCCGCACCGACTCATTGTCGTGAGCGGCGAGGAAGGCGGCGTTGAGGGCGATGTTGCGAATGTTGCCGCCCGCGACGTTGAGGCGCGCGAGCTTACCCACGTCCAAGTTTTCGGTCGGGGTCTCGACGGGAAAAATGCGCTGCCAGATCGCGGCGCGCTGCGCGTGGTCGGGGAACGGGAAATGGACGATGAAGCGCAGGCGACGCATGAATGCCGGGTCGAGCACGCTCTTCAAGTTGGTCGTCAGAATCGCGAGACCGCGATACGCCTCCATGCGTTGCAGCAGATAGCTAATCTCGATGTTGGCGTAGCGGTCGTGGCTGTCTTTGACTTCGCTGCGCTTGCCGAAGAGCGCGTCGGCCTCGTCGAAGAGAAGCACCGCGCCGCCCTCTTCCGCCGCGTCGAAAACGCGCCGCAGATTCTTCTCCGTCTCGCCGATGTATTTGTTCACCACTTGGCTGAGGTCAATCCGGTAGAGGTCGAGCCGCAACTCGCGGGCGATGACTTCCGCCGCCATCGTCTTGCCCGTCCCGCTCGCCCCGGCGAAGAGCGCGCTGATGCCGAGTCCGCGCCCGCCCTTCGCGGCGAATCCCCAATCTTCGTACACGCGCGAACGCGCGCGCACCTGCGCGGCGACGGCGCGCAGCGTTTGCAGTTGCGCTTCGGGAAGCACGAGGTCGTCCCATCCGGCGACGGTTTCGATGCGCTGCGCGAGGTCGTCAAGACCGGAGCGCGCCTGCATCCGGCAGGCATCCCACAGTCGCATGTCGAGTGATTCTTGTGCTGCTTCTCTTCCCGCCGTTTGTTCGTCATCTTCCGTCAATAGACCTTGCAACATCTGCGTGCTGGCGGCGCGGATTCCTTCGGCCCCGAAGCTGAACTGCGCGGTCAGTGTCTCCAAGTGCCCGTTCAATTGAGGCGCGATTTGGTCGAGCGCGGATAACCACAATTCGCGCTGCTCGGCGCTGCCGGGTTTGTTGACCTCAAAGCGCACGAACTGTCGCTTCGACTGGCGCAGCGGCTCGCGGCTCGCCACGAAAACCATGCCCCCCACGTTATCAATGAAAGCGAGAACGGCGCGCGCGTGCTCCGGCTCGTCGTAATCAATAAGTAATGCACTGTTCAGCAAAACGGCTTCGCGTTCCCACAGGCGCGACAGCGCATCGCGTTCGGCGACGGAAGTAGGAATGTCCGAAGCGCGGACGGAGTGCAGTTGCATCGTCAGAGACGCCGCCGACTGAGTGGCGACTGCGCGCATCCCGTCGCGGTCGTCGCCGCTGAGGTTGATGACGGGCAACGCAGTTGTCTTTCCGAAGCGCGCCGCGAGATTCGCAATACGTTCGGCCAATTCGCGGTGCGACCCCGGCAACTCGCCGGGCGCGGGCGGAAGCCTTTCCACCAATCCCTGAAGGCGCGCATCAAGGTAGGAGATGCCTGTCAGGTAATGAAGCACGCGCTCGTCAATGCGGAGCGCGCCTGCCGTCAGAGTTTCGCCCGTCGTCACCTCGATGAAGCGCCAGCGGCGCAGAGGGGCGGCGGGAGTCAGTGCGCTCCAGTGGGCGTCGGGTAGCGCGGCCAACGCGAGACTGAACGTCGGGTACGTGCGCTGCGGATTTCTTTGGGCTTCCGCGCACAACTGGGCAAAGCCCGAATCCAATTCAACGCCCGCGCACAGAAGCAGCACGTCGCGCTCGAACGGCGAGAGGCCGAAAGCGTCGCACAGGGAATCGAGCGCCGGGGAGGCGGAGAGAAAATGCGCCGCTTCATCAAGCGCGTGATCGTTCGCTTCTTCGTTCGCTTGTTCGCTCGCGTGTCCGTTTGCTCGCTCAGATTCTTGTTCAATCGCTTTGTCGAAATCTTCTCCCGGTTTTTCGTCGTCTGCCGCCGCGCCGCCGGGTTCTGTTTCCGGCGGACTTTGCTCAGCTCCCCGCGCGTGTTGCTCCAGCATCTCACGCACGACCGCGAGCCGCGCCATCAGATAGCATTGATTAGCTTCGAGCCAGTTGTTATTAGTCTCAACAGCACTCATGGAATTAACACCTGCGGCGCGTTGAAGCGTCCGGCAGCGTCAGCGCCCAGCGGACTCTCCGCGCCGTCCACTTGCACGCGCACGAGGTACATCCCCGCCCTCACCCCCGTGACGGGGATAGTGATACTCGCGCTCGACACGGGCGGACTCGTCGGCGGACTCAGTTGAATCCTCGACGGCGCAATAAAACTGTAAGCGCGCGGCGCGTCTTCCGTGCCGGCGGGCGGACTCGACGGGGCGATAAGTTCGTTGAGCATCAGCACAACACGTTGCGCGACGCCGATGTTCGGCGCGACGACGAGATTTATATTCGCCGCGCGCGGATTGTCTCCTTCTCCCTGAAGCTGTGAGACGTTGACAGCGTCAATGCGCGGGCGCAGGACGAAGGCCGCGAGGTTCGACTCGACGCCGCGATGCGGCGCGGGCGGCGAACCCATCAAGACTCTTTGAATCACCTGCACACCCTGCACGCCCGCTTGCAAGTCTGTCGGGATGGGCACGCTAATCTGAGTGTCACTCACGTCGGCGATTGTCGGAATCACTTCGATCCCGCCAACGCTCATGCGCGTGTCGTCGCCGCGCAGATCAACTCCGGCGATGACAAGATTGTGTCCGGCGAGAATGGGTTGATCGGCGACGATGAGAGCGTTCGCGTTCTCCTGCGATTTGATTTGTTCAATGACGGGACGCTTGAACGGCACGACGTAGATGCCGCGCGCGCGCACCGGCAGCGCCGACTTCGTTGTGCGGCGGCTTTCGATCAACACAAC
>JBPCPQ010000414.1:0-2828 GCA_050999015.1 Pyrinomonadaceae bacterium
GATACAAAGATCAGATTCATCAAGCCGGACGTGGCGGCGGTTGACGCGCGGTGGGAGATGACCGGGGCGAAGAACCCGGAAGGTCAGGACATTCCGCTACGGAAGGGGCTTCTGAATTTTGTCATGACGAAAGAGAACGACAAGTGGTTTATCACCGTCATGCACAATATGGACTTGCCGGAGTCGCGCTGAATCGAAACTCAGAAAAATGAGACAAGAATGGGTAGCGCGAGGGGAAGGGGAACGGGAAAAGGGGGAAGGATAACAGCGAATGTGCGACAACGCTTTTCCCTTGCACCCAGAAGACGTGCCAAGGTTGTTCATCAGCCAGCATAGTAGCTGATTATAGCTGGCTCCTTAAAAACGGCGCTCCTGCCCGTTCACCTTTCCCCGTTCCCCTTTTCCCCGGTTTCATATCAGCCTCCGGCGCAACAGATCGAGCGCGGCTTGTGAGGCGCGGGAGCGAATCAGTTGACGGTCGCCGGGCAGCATCAGCTTACGATGTTCAGTATGCGCGTCGTCGGAGAGCGCGATGTAGACGAGGCCGACGGGCTTTTCTTCACTGCCGCCGCCGGGGCCGGCGATGCCGGTGACGGAGAGGCCGAAATCAGTTTCCCCGCGCGCCCGCGCGCCCTCGGCCATCGCTTCGGCGACCTCGGCGCTCACCGCACCGTATTCCGCAATCAAGTCTGACGGCACGCCGAGCAGTCGCACTTTCGCTTCGTTGGCGTAAGCGACGATGCCCTCCGTGAAGTAAGCGGACGAGCCGGCGACTTCCGTCAAACGCTCGGCGATGAGGCCGCCGGTGCAGCTTTCGGCAACCGCGAGTGTAAAGCCGCTGACGGCGAGGCGCAGGCCGACGACTTCCTCCATCGTCTCGCCGCGAAAGGCGAAGATCGCATCGCCGAGTCGTTCCTCAATCTGCCCCGCAAGTCCGTCAAGCAACAACTCCGCGTCCTTCTCCGTCTTCGCCTGCGCGGTCAGGTGAATTTCGATTTCGCTTTTGTTGAAGAGGATCGTGGTCTGCGGATTAGTGTATTGCGTGTAGACGGGCGCGATGCGCTCGTCAACCGCCGATTCGCCCATTCCAGCGACGCGCAGCACACGACGCACCACGCGCACGTCGCCCGCTTTCACCGCCAGCTTCGGCAGCACCAGTGTCTCGAACATCGGGCGCATCTCGCGCGGTGGCCCCGGCAGGAGTGCGACCGCGCGTCCTTCGTGTTCGAGATACATGCCGGGCGCGGTGCCGTTCGGGTTGTTCAAAATTTCCGCGCCTTCAATGACCATCGCCTGCCGCGCGTTTATCTCCGGCATCGAGCGGCCCAGTCGGACGAACTTCGCGCGGATGTCTTCGAGCGCTTTTTCATTCAGCATCAATCTCCGACCCATCGAGCGCGCCGCGATCTTGCGCGTGATGTCGTCCTCCGTCGGACCTAAGCCGCCGGTCGTGATGACGACGCGCGAACGCCGGAGCGCGTCACGAATCGTTTCATCGAGCCGCGCGTCATCGTCGCCGACAATGGTTTTGAGTTTCACCTCGATACCGATGCCGTTCAGTTTCTCGGTGAGCCACAGACTGTTAGTGTCCGTCCGCTCCGGCGTCAGCAACTCCGAGCCGATGGCGATGATTTCAGCAGTAAGCATAAGATTGAAAGGCAAAAGGTAAAAGTAAAAAGGCAAAAGGAAGGCAGCAATTCTGCTTACACTTTTGCCTTTTACCTTTTTACTTTTGCCTTGATTAAGCTGTTTTCTTTTCTTCCTCGTACACGTCGCGCAACACGTCGGCGATGGGCGGCGGCATGGTCGGAGCCGATGGCATAAGCGTGGGCTGGCGCACGCCTGCGACCGGATTCAGCGTCGCCCCGCGTGGACTTTGAGTTGCGTGAGGCGTCGAACTGGCCGCGATTGGCTTCGGCGGAATTGACTCCTTGAGTCTGATGCGGCTTTCTTCGAGCATTGTCGCGGCGCGCGTGCGGCGGGAGCGGTCGAGGCTGCGAATCGCGGCCATCGTCTGCGGCGCTTCGGCGGGCTCGCGTTCGAGCCGCCGGAGCACTTGCACGTACCGGCGCAGTTCCGGCGACGGATGTATGATGTTGCCTTCTTCGCCGCCCCCGTTTTCCGTTAAGTATGAAAGGTGCTCGACAGCCGATCCGTGTTTGCTGGCGCGGTTGTAAAGCGCGCCGAGCGTGAAGTGGACGAGCGGCGGCGCGTCCCCCATCGCAAGGAGAATGTTGTCGCCGCGTTCAATCACCCTTTCGACCTCAAACCCGTACCAACGCCTGTCCTCGTCGCGCAGTATTTCATTCGCAGCGATATAGAACTCGAAAATGCTGCGAATGTCCTGCTGCTCGGAGCGTTGTACCGCGCGCCAGACGAAATACACCACAGTCGCAAAAAAGAAAATCACTGTCAGCGGAATCCCCATCACGCCCAGCATCGCCACAATCACGAGGATTGCGAGTATTCTCTGCGCCATTTCTTTGCCCTTGCCGCCCATAACTCGCCTTAAAAAGATTAGATCGGTCATCTGATAAAAGGCAGAAGCCCGCGCGTCAGCAAGGGCGTTCTGATTTGCGTCCGGTAAAGATGCTTTTCCTCACGGTTGGGCTTGCGGTCATTCACCCTCTCCAACTAAGCCACTATCCGCCGCCGAATCGCTGTGCCGGCATCCGTTGTCGAGAGCGTGCCTCCGATGTCACGTGTCGTTTCGCGGTGTGCAATTGAATCGCGCACCGCCCGCTCGATGGCGACGCTCGCCGCCGCGTGTCCGAGGTATTCTAGCATCATCGCCGTGGTCAGAATAGCGCCTGCCGGATTCGCTTCGG
>JBPCPQ010000431.1:0-3864 GCA_050999015.1 Pyrinomonadaceae bacterium
GGTCGCCCCGCCGCCTGCTTCGGAATGCTCCCCAGCGCGTGAGGCTCAATTAAATAATCCCGGCCAATTTTTCTGGCTCGCAGGCGTCCGGCCTCGATCATCTTTTGCACCGCCCGCACCGTCAGACCGAGCCTATCGGCGGCTTCGGCAGTTGTCATCAATTCTGTGCTCATACCTCACGCTACGACGAAAAACCTTTTACGTCAACGCGAAAATCCGTCTTGACCGTGCTACCCTTCAAGCGTATTTTCATTCGGAAGAACAAATGTCCCGTTGAGTGAGAAATCATTTCGCAAGTAAGAATTTCGCGGAGAGATAACAAGACTTTCTTTCGACTGAAAGTCGCTTTTGTCTTCATCCCTTTACCCTTTTTCCCATTCACCTTTCCCCTTTTATTTTAGATGTCCTCAGACAAGTTCATCCACGAACGCAAGGGCGCGTGGCAGCGTCTGGAAGATTTGCTGACGCTGCTTGACCGGACGCGATTGCGCCGCTTGCACCGCGAGGAGGTGCGCGAATTGGGGCGCATTTATCGCCGGGTCGCTTCAGCCCTCTCGGTGGCGCGCGCCGAGTCGCGCGATCCACGCCTCGTCAATTATCTCAACAGCCTTGTGATCCGCGCCCACGGCCGCATCTACCGCGCCGGGTCGCTCGAAGGCGAGCACCGCGTCCGCGACTTTTTCGCGCGCGACTTTCCGCGAACATTTCGCCGCACATGGCGCTACACCGCGACGGCCTTCGCCGTCTTCATGATTTTCGCGGCAATCGGATTCGTCGGAACGAAGTGGGACGTGGAGTTCTCGGAGATCGTCGGGATTGACGCGGGCTGGCGCGAGACGCGCACCGAAGCGGGCGTGCGCTGGTGGGAAGAGCTGAACGAAGCGAATCAGATCGGTGGCGCATTCATCATGGCGAATAACATCTCGGTGATGTTTCAGGCGTTCGCTTACGGCGCTTTGTTCGGCGTCGGAACTCTCTACGCGATGGCCTTCAACGGCGCGCACATCGGCGCGGTGCTCGCGCTCACCTACCGCGCCGGTTACGGCAACGAACTGCTCACCTTCATGTCGGCGCACGGCGTCATCGAGCTTTCCTGCATCTTTCTCGCGGGCGGCGCCGGGCTTTTAATCGGCAGCGCGATGCTTCTCCCCGCCGACCTCTCGCGCCTCGACGCGCTCCGCCTACGCGGGCGCGAAGCGATTCAATTGATCGTCGGCTGCGTCCCCTTGCTCGTCCTCGCCGGAATCATTGAGGGCTTCATCTCGCCCGCGCCCGTCTCGCCGATTTATAAAGTTAGCATCGCCGTCACTACCGGCGTCGCGCTTTACTCGTATCTCGCGCTGGCGGGCAAAGAAGATGCGAAAGAGAATTTTCAGTAATGATAACGAGCTTGGAGGAAGTCTATGCGGTCATCACTCACGACGTATACGAGGCGATGTTCCTGTGTTAAGCGCCGCGACCACGCGCCCAATGCGAGATACTTTAACGGCTCCGGTTTGCCGATTCCGGTGAACGGGTCGCGCATGACGGCTTCGATCAAATCGAATGCCCGAAGTGCGACTTTGCGATCCGCTTCCACCCAGTAACGTAAATCCTCACGAAACTCCGGCTGAAAGACCGCATTGCGTTCGACTCTTCTCCGGCTCTGAACTTTACTCTTTTGCGTCAAGCCCCGTCTCCCGGCGTAGCTTCCCGACGGTTTGAGATTTAACCGTTCCGGCTTTAGCGCGATTCAGGGCTGACAAGAGGCGTTGCGCGTTCTTCGGAGAGCGGAGCAGGTGTGCGGTTTCCAGCAGGCCTGATAGTTCCGACGCGGCGACTAACGCGACGTCCTCCGCGCCGCGTCGGTTGATAATAATAACTTCTCGATTCTCCGCGACTTGATTGCAAAGCTTCGCAAAATTAGCGCGCGCCTTTGTGTAAGTTGTTTGGCTTGGCATCGGAAAATCCTCGCTCAGAAAGTCTGTACAGAAATACTGTACGTTAGCGGCTGGCTTCGGTCAAACGAGGGATTATAGCCGTTGACTATCTGCCCTTAGAGTAAGCCTCTTTCCTTCACGCGCACGTAAGTTTCCAGAAGTGAGGGTGTGAGCGCCGCCGCCGTCACATCGAGCGCGAGGCCACCCTGCGATTCGACGCGGCGGAGCGCGGCCTCGCGCTGGTGCATGACTTCTTCGGCGACTGATTGAGTGTACAGATCACGCGAGTTCGCGGGCGCGTCGCGCACGGCGGCGCGAAGGTCGCGGTCGCCGATGGTAACGACGAGCGGGAGATGACGCGGGCGCAGGAGATTCAGCGACAAAAGCAGTTCGCGCGACCCCTCTTCGTCAACAAGGTCGGTTAAGAGGACGACGAGAGAGCGCCGCTTGCAGTTCGCCACGACGAACTCGAAGGCGCGCGTGTAGGACGGCTCCACCATTTCCGGCTCAATCGAGTAGAGCGCTTCGAGCACGGCGTCGGTTTGTTCGCGGCCTCTGCCGGGCGGAACATACGCGCTGACGCGCCGCCCGAAGGCCATCAACCCGGCGTGATCGCCGCCGCGCGCCGCCGCGCTCATCAGCGCGAGCGCCGCGTGAATTGCCGCGTCGAATTTCGTTTCACCCTCAACACGCGCCGTCATCAAACGTCCGGCGTCGAGGGCGACGAGAATCGTCTGGTCGCGCTCGATCTGATACTGACGCGTCGTCAACTTTCCGCGCCGCGCCGTCGCGCTCCACGAGACGTGACGCAACTCGTCGCCCGCGACGTACTCGCGCAAAGATTCAAAGTCGCGCCCCTCGCCGCGCCACGATGCCCGCCGCCGCGACGTGGCGAGCGAGCGTTCGCCGAGCGCCTTCAACTCCGCCTCACGCGCCCGCCTGATGTTCGGGTAAACTTTGACCGTCTCAGCCTCGCCGACATGTGTCTGACACCACACAAGTCCCAAACGCGACACGTAGCGCACCGCGATTTGTCCGAACGTAAACCGGCCTCGCGTCGGCGGCGTCAAACCGTAAATAAGCGTCGCGGTCGTCTGCCCTTCGACACGCATGAATGCTTCGCGTTCTCCCGCGAGACGCATCTCCGGCGGGTGCTCGTCCTTCACTCTCACGCGCAACGTGCTGGGCGAATCGTGTACCACGCGCACGCGCACTTCCGTTTCCGCGCCGATGTGAAAGCGCCCGGCGATTTCGCGCACGATCTTCGCCCCGGCGGGCAAGCGGCTTACGCGCGCGTCAACCAGCGCAATAATGAGCAGTGCCGCGTCATACACAAACGCCGCCCAGCGCAAACCGGGCCGCCCCCACGACAGAGACAGCGGCACGAAGCCGACGATGAGGAGCGCGTAGAAGAGTTTGGTAAAAACCATTGGAGCAGAGGTTAGAGGTCAGAGAGAACACCAATCTCAAATTAGAAATTGGAAATGAGAAATCTTCACTGACCTCTAACCTCTGACCTCTGACCACTTCATCGTGGTACTTCCGTTGTGTTCAGGATGTCAGTAATCACAGCGTCGGGCGTCGCACCATCTAATTCGGCTTCGGCGCGGAGGCGGAGGCGGTGCCTCAGCGCGGGGCGGGCGATGTCGCGCACGTCGTCGGGCGTCGGGAACGGGCGACCGCGCATCGCGGCGAGCACTTTCGCGCAGAGCAATAGCGCGACCGAAGCGCGCGGGCTGGCACCGTAGGCAATGGAGGGGTGCTCGCGGGTGCGGCGCACGATCTCGACGAGGTATGCGCGGACGCCCGCTTCCACTCGCATCCGGCGGATTTCGGCGCGACACCGCGAAATGTCGTCGGGCGCGGGGAGCGGATGGATGTCAATGATGTCGAGGCGGCGCGCGTTGAAGCCTTCGTCCCAGTTGGCGACGATTTGCCGCTCCTC
>JBPCPQ010000294.1:0-9380 GCA_050999015.1 Pyrinomonadaceae bacterium
GTCGCGCCGCTCGTGAGCGTGACGGTCGCGCCGGGAATCACAGCGCCCGCCGTGTCGGTAATCACGCCGCTCACCGTCCCACGGCTCGTCTGCGCCGCGACAGCGAGCGAAAGACCGAGCAGCGCGGCGACGAGAATGATAACTTTCATCTTCATGCGTTCTCTCCTAAAAATTGAGGCTTTATCGGCCATTGGAATTTCCTAGTCACGTAATGATCGTTCGTGAGCAAAGGCGTACTTCTCCGAAGCGTCCTCATGCGCCGTCCGAAAATCTGGACTTGCTTACACGTTTCAGAAAACGTCAAAGCCCTAATCTTTGACTGAAATGAAAAATCGCAATGAACGTGCCACGGTGAGAGAAAGAAATGAGCGACTGTGTTCGTGATGCTTCAAGGGATGGAGCCTTGAGCGGAAACGAATTTAATCTTGCCGTTTTTGGATGAGAATACAAATTTGCAGGCGGGCGTTTTCAGAAGGGCATCCATAATTTTAGACATAACGATAAGAATGCGCCCCATGACGGAGAGGACATCATGGGGCGCATTCTGACAATTGGTTAAATTTATTGCGGTGCTCACTCCTCGTTGTTGGGCAGCGAATCGTCTTCAGGAGAATGAAGAGTGATTTGATAGCGCTTAATCATCGAGTTGAGAGTGGTCACTTTCAGCCCGAGCAGACGCGCGGCGCGGACTTGGTGACCCGCCGTGTATTCGAGTGCCCGCCGGATCATCTCGACCTCAAAGCGGCTCACTTCCTCGTAGAAATCTATGCCGCTCCCGACATCTATCACCGAAGCGCCGTTGAGCGCACGCACTTCCTGCAACAAAGTGAGTGCTACATCCTTCAGGACATCAATTCGCTGATTCAACGGCGGCTCCTGCTGCCACTGATAGCCGCCCGGCGTCGCTGACTTCAGCGGCGTGTTCATCAGGACAATGTTTTCATTTTTACGCATTGCTGCTCCGCCCATTGTTTTGTACCTCTCTATTCAGAAGTGATAAGTAAATGGTGATAAGTGATAAGAAAATTTAGATCCTGAGCCGCGTCCGGTCGTTTTATGAGCCGAAGGTTTTCACCACAAACAACCGGGGCTTCCGCCCGGAAAAAACTCACCGGCCTTAACTCTTTCTTGTCACCTATCACCTATCACTTTTAAGTCTCTAAATTTACCGCGCCCTTTGCGGGTTAATCGCCATGCTGCCGCCGCTTCCGAAGACTCAAAACGGCGGCGGAGATATAAATTTGGATTCACCGCTTTTGCGCACGGTCTTTCCGCGAGGCGAAGTTTCTGCCATCGGGACGATAAGTCTCAACCAAAATGTGACGAGGGCACGAGGGCGAGTGATGAAAGAGGTGCTCGGCGTGACGAAATTTTGCCGACCGGAACATTTTTTTAGAAATGTTCCAGCAGCTTGTCGCGGTAACTGCGGCTTAGGGTCAACTGCGTGCCGTTGTGCAGGATGACGACGTAATCGCCGCCGAACATCGGCTGCAATTCCTTGATGCGCTCGATGTTCACGAGCGTCGAGCGGTGGATGCGCGCGAATTTGTTGGGGTCGAGCCGGGCGGCGAGATTATTCATCGTCTCGCGCAGCATGTAGGCCTCGCGCCCGGCGTGAATGCGTAAGTAATTGCCTTCCGCTTCGATCCATTCGATTTCTTCGGTGCGAAGAAAAATGACGCGCCCCGACGACTTAATCATCAATCGCTCGAGATACTTCTGCTCCGGCTTGAGGCTTTCCAACAACGAACGAAGCCGCTCATCGAGCACGTCGGTTTGGCCGTTCTGTAGTTGCGCCCGGGCGCGCTCCAGTGCGAGTTGAAAGCGCTCTTGATTGTAAGGCTTAAGGAGATAATCAACGGCATGCACGTCGAAGGCGCGCAGCGCATATTGATCGTAGGAGGTAATGAAGATGACCGGCGGCAATTTTTCGACGCCGATTTTCTCAATGACGGCGAAGCCGTCCGCTTCCGGGATTTGGATGTCGAGGAAAATGAGGTCAGGCTTGAGGGTTTCAATCGCCTCTACTGTTTGGATTCCGTCCGAGCATTCGCCGATGACTTCAACGTCTGGCTCGCCCGCGAGAAACCGCTTCACGCGCTCACGAGCCAGCGGCTCGTCGTCAACGATCAAGGCTCGTATCTTCGTCATCGAATCCCGCTCTGCTCTCTCTGAAAGGAATCGCCATGCTGACGGTCAGTCCATGGCCGGGTGAGGTGCTCAACTCGAAACGATGCATTGCACCATAGAGATGCTCGAGACGCGCCCGCGTGTTGGCTAAGCCCACACCCACGCCTCCCGAAATTATCTTTTCCAATTTTTTGGATAGGCCGTGTCCGTCGTCGCGCACCTCCATGCTGAGCATACCGTTGTCGCGGCGGGCGTGAATCTCGATGCTCCCGCCCGCAGCGCGTGGAGCGATGCCGTGACGAACGGCATTCTCCACCAAAGGCTGTAAGATCATGTTAGGGACGCAGGCATGGAGCGTGTCCGGGTGTATCTCCATCCTGACTTTTAAACGCTCGGCGAAGCGCGTCTGTTCAATATCTAAATATTTATTTAAGAACTCCAATTCCTGTTGAAGCGAAACTTCCTGCACGCCGACTTTATCGAGACTCAGGCGCAGCATGTCGCTCACCTGCGTAATCATTTGTTCGGCGGCGCGCGGGTCGCGGTAGATGAGTTCCGAAATGGTGTTGAGCGTGTTGAAGAGAAAGTGCGGGTTGAGTTGCATCCTGAGCGCCTGCAAGTGCGCCTGCGCGAGTTTCGTTTCGAGTTGTGAGGTGCGTAGTTCGCCGCGCTGGTAACGGTTGTAGTAATCGAAGGCGTGGCTCATCAAAACGAGGAACCAGTAGACGAGCATTTCCTTATCGAACATCCCGAATGCCATACGGAATAAATCGAACACCGGAGTTTTGTCGTAGCGCCCCCAAAAAATCATGTCGAGCGTGACGTGGCCGAGCGCGAGCACGAACGCGATCAGGCTGCCCGCCGCGACGTGAATTGTCAGGCGACGTGGCCAGTTCTGCCGCTCAACAGGGAAGCGCCGCGCCAGCCAGAGGATGAGCGGCGTCAGCAGTGCGTTGAGATAGACGGCGAGTAACTGCCAGACAAGCGCTTTTGAAAAAGATACAGGGCGAGACGTGTAGAAGGTGTAGAAATAAATTTGGCTCGCAAAGAAAAAACCGACGAGCGTCCAACTTCCCCAGTTAAGAATCCAACGGTAGTATCGCATCGTTCGCCTTCTTCCTGACGCACGCCTCATCAATGCCGCGCGCGTTTGTCAGCCCGAAACTTCTTGTTGCTTTCCAGCGAAATCACTTCGATGACGCGCGTTGATTGTACACCCGGATGCAACGCGGGCGCCTCACAAAATGCCCGAACAAAAAGAGGCGGCGCAGATTAACCGCGCCGCCTCCCGAAAAATCGGTCGTGCCAACAAACGCACAACCGTCGTTAGAAGTCGAACCTGAGCGCCATCTGGATGACGCGCGGGTTGCTGCTGAAAACATTCTGCGGGCGGTTGAAATCGCTGTTGCCCGCGAAGATCGTGTTGACCTGCCCGACCGCCACCGAGTCAATCGGCGCGACGTCGTTCGGCGAACCCGGAATGTACTGTGCGTGGTTGAAGGCGTTGAAGAAGTCGGCGCGCAGTTGCACCCGCTTGTTTTCTCCGAAACGGAAGTTCTTGAAGACGGAGAAATCGAGGTTGTTAATGCTCGGCAACTGTAGCGTGTTGCGCGCCGAATTGGAGACCGCGCCGAGACCCGTTTGAATATACTCGGCACCGGGGTCATCGGCGAGATAGCCGACGATTCGTCCGGCGCTGTTTGTCAGAGCCGAGACGGTGCTCGCCGTGTTGCGCACGCCCGCCGCATTGCGGATCGCGCGGTCGGCGGCGGCGTCGCCGTTGAGGTTCGCATCAATGCCGCTCAAGACCGTCGCCTTCTGTCCCGATTCAAACGTGTATGTGCCGGCGAAGTTGACGCCGCCGAGCACCGCGCGAACAAATCCGTTCTCACTGTTACGGAAGAACGGCAATTCGTAGATGCTTCCCACGACGAAACGGTGACGACGGTCGAGCGCCGAATCAGCACGCTCGGCGCGTAAGTTCTGGAAGTCCTGCACGCGGCGCGGGCTTAATACCGTCGAGAAAACTTCGGCGGTCGTGTCGTCAATCAGGTGACTCCACGTGTACGCGGCGCTCGTCTGGAAACCGGCGGTGAAGCGCCGGATGAGTTGCACCGAAGCGCCGTGATAAGTGGAGTTGCCGTTTGAGAGAAAGCCGATCACGCTGTTGCCGTTGAAGCCCGCGTTGGCGTAGCGCGGCACGAAGTTGGAGCGCGCGGTGATGTCGTCGAGCGTTAGTGTCAGCGCGTCGAGTTGCGCCTGCGCCGGTGCTTGCAGAAACGTCGGCAGGCCGCCGATTTCCGGCGACGCTTTCGGCTGGCGGTTGAGGCGGTTCTGTGTCAGCAGGTGAATGCCGCGCGTGCCGAGATAGCGCGCTTCGATTGACCAATTCTGGAGGAACTGTCGCTGGAAGCTGAGCGACCACGTCAGAGAGTACGGCACCTCCTGATCGGGGATAAATGCGGAGGTCGCCGCACGCGCCGCCGCCGGATCGTTGCCGAGAGCGACCGGCGTGCTCGGGATGCCGCCGCTCGCAAGGAAGTTCGGGACGGCTGCTTCGGGGTCAACGTCAACCGTTTGGTTCGACTGCGGCGGCAGTGCCAGAAGATAAAGATTGTCGAAGATATAGTCGTAGCCCATCGAGAACCCGGCGCGAATCGAGCTTTTGCCGCTCGACCCGAACACGCGACCCAAAAGGCCCGTGTCGAAATTCGGCGAGTAGGCAATACCGACCTTCGGCGCGAAATTCCACTTCTGCTCCTGCGGCTCACGGAACTCGATCAGCCCCGGCACTGAAGCGAGGGCGTTCAGGGATTGCAGATTTGCGCCCTTCGGCACCTCCTGATAAGAGTAACTGACGCCGAGGTTCAGGGTTAGGTTAGGACTAACGCGCCAGTCGTCCTGCGCGAACGCGAACAGGACGTGCTGGTCGCCGTAGTAGGGCGATGCGCCGACGGTGCGTTGCGCGAGGTTGTCGGGGCTGATGTCCTGTAGAAAGAGGTCGAAGGTGTTGTACTGATAGTCGCCGCGCTCGCGCTGCACGAACGACTGCGGCGAGATGAGGCGGCGGAAGTCGCCGCCGAACTTGAACGCGTGGCTGCCCGCGAGATACGTCAGGTTGTTGACGATCTGATAATTATTTTCAACGTAGGTCTGCGGCCCGTTCGGGTTCGGCCCGATGTCGAGGCCGAGGTCACGGAGGCCGATGTTCGGGAAGACGCCGCCGAGACCCGGAAAGATGTTGTCGGTCGGGACGGTGATCGGTTGCGAGAAGCGCCGATACGCGATGCGCGTTTCGTTCACCACGTTCGGCGTAAAGTTGTGCAGCAGCGTGTAAGAGAAGAGTCGTCCCTGAATCGGCAGCGCGATGAAGAACGCTGGCAGGTTCGCCTCGGTGTCAATGTCCGCCGTGTTGGTCAGCGTGAAGCGGAAGCGGTGCTGCGTCCGGTCGCTTTGGTTGTAGTCCACGTTGGACAGAAAATGGTTCTGCTTCGTAAAACTCGGCGACGGAATCGCAACATCGCCGACCGGAATGAACAGCGTCTGTCCAGCGGGGCACTCGCCGCCCGTGCGGGGAACCTGACAGAACTCGGCGGTGCCGGTCTGCGCGGAGGCGACCGGGACGAACTGGTTGAAGACTGAACGGTTCGTTGCCGAAAGGCCGGGCAGCGCGTTGATCGTGGTGAACCCGGCGGCGGTCGGCGTGGTGATGCCGCCCGCGCCCGCGGCCGTGCCTTCTTGCAGCCTCTCATAACCGACGTAGAAGAAGAGCTTGTTCTTACCACTATAGTAGGCTGGGCCGCCTTCGCCGAAGCGCGGGAAATAGACGGGGCCGCCGAGGTTCAAGCCACCGCGGAAGAAGTCGTCGCGCCGGAAGAAATCCGCCTCACGCCCCGCGACCTTCTCGCGAATGATGCCGGCGTTCTTCTCCAGCGTGTCGAGCGCGTTCAGATAACGGTTGCGGAAGAACCCGAAAGCCGAGCCATGAAAATCATTCGTGCCGCTCTTCGTGACGGTGATGAATTGGCCGCCGTTCGAGCGCGCGAACTCCGCCGAAAACTGATTCTGTAACAGCGAAAACTCCGAGACGTTCTCCGGCGAGATATACACCGTGGGGCCGGTCACGTCTTTCCGGTTGTTGTCCACGCCGTCGAGCTGAAAATTGTTGTTACGCGGGCGCTGCCCCCCGACCGAGCCGCCCGTGCCGACGCCCACGCCGCCCGACGACGAGACGTTCGGCGCGAGCAGCGCGAGGTTGTTGACGCCGCCGCCGAATGCGCCGCCGACGCCGGTTTGTGCTAACTCGACGACCTGTCGTTCGTCAAAGCTCTTCGAGAGATTGGTCGTCGTCGTATCAACCAACTCCGCGCCGCCCGCCGAGACCTCGACGACTTCGCCCTGTAATCCGACTTGAAGTTCGGTCGGCACGTCCGTCGTCTGGTTCAATTCGACGCGCACGTCGTTGAGCGTCAGCGTCTTGAAGTTAGCCGCCTCGACGCTCACAGTGTATTCGCCGGGCAGCAGGTTGTTGAATTGATACTCACCTTCGTCGGTGGTCTGCGCTGTCGTGGAATTGGCGGTCGCTTTGTTGGTAATCGTCACTTTCGCGTTGGGGACGACCGCGCCGGTCGGGTCTTTGACGATGCCGCGCACGTTTCCCGTCGTCTGCTGCGCGTGAGTTGCGACCGCGCCGACCGCGATTGTCAGGATGATTGCTTGAAGCGCCGCGAGCGCGGCTTTGATATGTTCTTTCACTTGCTGTGTACCTCCTCGAGAAAATAGCTGATGGCAATTAACTTTCAGCCGTCAGCGTTTTCATTGTTTCCGTTCATTGTCCTTGATGGCGTGAATTACTTTCGTGTAAATGATCGAGAACTCGTCCGTGTGATTTCCGAAAATTCGGACTTCCCTTCTCAAACGTCGAAGGGAAGCAACGCACTGCTGCTTCCCGCAAATTAAACGGGCAAGCAATGTGCCGACGAGCGACGCACACGACAATTCCTGATGTCTGAATCGCCGACGGGAAATTAGCCGGACTTATGGACGGAAAGCTGTTGAGGAATTTGAATAAGGTTGAGATTTATGGATGGCAACGGTGAATGAAGATTCCATTTTCTCGTAACTTCAGCGGCGCAGTTGGAATGGCAGAAGCCCGCGCGTAAGGGAGGGCGACAGCGGAAGCTACGAGCGGCGTGCGGAGCAAACGGGCAGATGTTATTCGGCGACAACGACGCCGCGCCAGAACGCGAAGCGACCCTTGATATTGCTCGCCGCTTCTTTCGTCTCCGGGTAGAACCACGCCGCGTCGCGGTTCACTTCACCGTCAACAACGACATCGTAATAATTCGCCTCGCCCTTCCACGGACAAGTCGTGTGCGTCGCGCTCTCGCGGAAATATTCTTTGTTGATTGAGGCGGGCGGAAAATAATGATTACCTTCGATCACCACCGTGTCATCGCTCTCCGCCAAAACCGCACCGCGCCATGTCGCTTTCATATTTTCTCCTCAGAAATCGCCGCGCCCTTTTATTGTGTGCTCGGCGCGTAAGTAGCGTCGAGCGCGTCAATCACCTTGTAATCGAAGTCAATGGTGATGAAACAGTCACTAGGGTACAGATAATCTTCGCCGTCTTCATCAATGACCCGGATTTGGTTATGAGTTTCGGCGTCTTTGTCTGGCAATATCTGATAGAGCTTACGTAGCTGTAAGGAGGCCAGATTAGATTCGTTGTCAATACAGATTGCGTAATGTGATTTCGGATTTCTGCGTCCCATGTTCTCACCTCAGATAACCTTTAATCTTGATGTCTTTCCTGCCAATGCCGTCAGCTTCATACCAATGAATTTCTGCGAGTCGCACTGTCCCGTCTGCCAGTTCTACCGTAGCTTTTCCCTTCAGCTTCCGCCACCGGCCTTTGCCGTAGGTCTTGTTGAGGAACTCTCTGATTCTAACACCGCTGCCAGAAGCAATGGTTTCAATGTCACTTATTGAACCGATGATCTTCAACCGCATACAGTCTGGGAACTAATCTTCTTCCACATCTTCCGGCGTAGGCTTTTGCATCACCTTCAACCTCGTGTCAATTGCCGATACTTGATGCGCTGCGGCTGATCCGCTGCCGCGCCGAGTCGGGAGCGGCGGTCGCATTATTTCCTCTGAACGAACCTGCCGGATTAGGAGACTTTCTTTTGAGGAGTTAACACAGGTCTTCTCGGCGGCAGCGACACAACTATTCGCGCACTGTGTTTCTCCTGTTCTTTAAGATCGTTAAAGATAGATTCCAAATCATAATTGAATCTCGCGGCATACTCTTCGCGCGCCTTCCTCGTTTCATCAACGATGGTATCTTTCCACATAAGCTACTCCCCCCAAAGTTCTTCCGGTGTACAGATCACCGGCGGCTCGTAACCTTCGCTGCGGCAGATTGCTACAACGGCGTTTTGCATCTGAGCGTTAGCGATGTGCTTACAATTCCATGTCAGTAAATAATCCATTCCGTGAACCGTTGATACCGAAATATGCAAAGCGTCAGTCGCTGCCCTCTCAGGGATGGGTCCATCTTCTACCAACCGACGCGCCAGAATCATCGTCTCATTGTTTAACTCCAGCAACGGGATCGTCTCAAGAACAGATAAGCGACTCTGCGACATCTCTGTGTCACCCGCGCTGGATTCCTGAATGACGGCCTGCGAAACAAACAAGCTGAAGTCACGACGCCAATTCTCCCACCACTCCTGCGTCAGTTGCTGGTGGGCGGCGGTGATCAAATCACGGCTCGGTCGAGCAGTTAAGTAGCTGACGATGGTTGTTTCGATGTATACCTTCGGTGACATTGATAAAAATCCTATTGAGCCAAACGCGAATTACTTGAAGAAAGTTGTGCCCGGCCTAAGTTCTGATCGCGTTTGTTGACGACGGCTCATTCCGACGCAACCGCGGCGGTTCTTACCTATTTTACCACTCTCAACTCCGCGTCAGTTGACGGTACTTGATACGGTGTGGTTGATCCGCCACCGCGCCGAGTCGGGAGCGGCGGTCGGCTTCGTAGTCGGAGTAGTTCCCTTCAAACCACACCACGCGGCTTTCGCCTTCAAACGCGAGAATGTGCGTGGCGATGCGGTCGAGGAACCAGCGGTCGTGGCTGATGACGACGGCACACCCGGCGAAATTTTCGAGCGCCTCTTCGAGCGCGCGCATCGTGTTCACGTCGAGGTCGTTGGTCGGCTCATCGAGAAGTAAAACATTCGCGC
>JBPCPQ010000220.1:0-5740 GCA_050999015.1 Pyrinomonadaceae bacterium
GAGGGCGGAGGGATGAATGAAAACCAGAAGACAGAATGCAGCATACAGCAAGGACAAAGTTGCCAATGGTCTTCGACATTCCGTGTTCTGTATTCCTGGTTTCTTCATCCCTCATCCCTCTGCCCTCATCCCTCAAGAATCCCTCATCCCTTCCGGCACGATGATCTCGATGGCGTCGGGGACGATCTCGAAGGTCATCGGCAGGTGACCGATCAATTCGCCGTCGGCTTGCACGAGCGCGTCGCCGGTGGCGCGGGCGCGGGTCGTGCGGGTGAAGCAAACGGCGTGGGTTTTTTCGGGGACGCCGCCGCGTATCGCGTGCGTGAGTAAGTAGAGGAAGCGGAAGCGGCTGTGGGAATTGACGAGGCAGATTTCAAACTCGGCGCTGTCGAGACGGGCGCGTGGTGTGATTGCGAGGCCGCCGCCGTAGCGCGGCGCTTTGCCGACCGCCGCGAACGTCGCCGGATATTCCCGCCCGTCAATCTCGACGGTGAACACCGACGGCTGCCAATCCGCCAGATGACCGAGTCCCGAATACCAGAACGCGACTTCGCCGACGCGACGTTTCAGCGCCGGCAGCACGCGCTCGACCACCGAAGCGTCGAGACCAATCCCCGCCATCAAAACAAAGTAGCGCCGCGCGCCGCTTTCTTCCTCAGTCGCGCACCCGACCGAGATGCGCAGGACTTTTCCGCGCGCGAACACTTCCGCCGCCGCTTCCGCGTCGAACGGCAGATGAAGCTCGCGCGCAAGAACATTCGCCGTCCCCGCCGGCCAGATGCCCAGACGCACATTTGTATTTACCAAACCTTGCAACGCCTCGTTGATCGTGCCGTCGCCGCCGGAGACAATCACGGCACGCGCGCCTTCCTTAGCCGCGAGCCGCGCCAATCGCGTCGCGTCGTGCGGCCCCGTCGTGTGTTCGACTTCGACCGCGATGCCGTGCGCTTTGAGACGCTCACAAAAACGTGTGACCTCGCGGGCACGTTGAACGCCGCCGCGACCGGCGTTCGGGTTAGAGATTAAACGAATCGTGCGGTTCGACATCTTTGGATACCGGTGCGGATTAGCAAAAGGAACGTCTCTGAAAGTATCGCAGTGTGCGACAGAAAAGCGCATCGCCGACACTGGTCTTAAAACTTTGCGAGTGGACGCTGCTCAGTATCACGGAGTTGATAACACAAATCGAAGACTGTGCTACGATGCTCGCCCGTCACACAGAGTATAATTCTTGAAATCATGTTGCACATGCGACGCACAAAACAAAAATGCTGACGGCTGACAGCTAATAGCTGACGGCTATTATCGAGGAGCGAAAAAGATGAAGCGACTTTTTTATAGTTTGTTGCTGGGCGTTTGTCTCGGCGCGTTTCCGGCGCGCGCGCAGCAGGATTTTTCCGGCGTGCAGATGAAGGCGACGCACGTCGCGGGCAACGTCCACATGCTCGAAGGCGCGGGCGGCAACATCGGCGTCTCGGTCGGGCCGGACGGCATTCTGATTGTGGACGATCAATTCGCGCCGCTCGCCGACAAGATTCGCGCGGCGCTCAAACAACTCGGCGAGGGCAAATTGAAATTCGTCCTCAACACGCACTTTCACGGCGACCACACGGGAAGTAACAAAGAGTTCGGCAGGGAAGCGCACATCATCGCGCACACGAATGTGCGCAAGCGGCTTTCAATTGAGCAGAAAGGTGCGGGCGGCAACGTCACCCCGCCGTCGCCGAAAGAGGCGCTGCCCGTCGTCACCTTCGACAACGCGCTCTCCGTCCACTTCAACGGCGAGGAGATTCGCTCCGTTCACTTTCCCGCCGGCCACACCGACGGCGACAGCATCATCTTCTTCACCTCGGCCAACGTCATCCACATGGGCGATCAGTTCTTCAACGGACGTTTCCCATTCGTTGATGTCAACAGCGGCGGCAGCGTCGAAGGCTTCACCAAAAATGTCGGCGATGTCATTAAGCGCGCACCAGCGGGGGTCAAGATCATTCCGGGGCACGGCGCGCTTGCCACGATTGACGACCTCAAAGCCTTTCACCGCATGTTGACCGAAACGACATCCATCATTCGCAAGCAGATTGATGCGGGCAAGACGCTCGAACAGACGAAAGCCGCCGGCCTTCCCGCCGAATGGGCCACTTGGGGCACCGGCTTTATGAAGACCGACCGCTGGATCGAAACCGTCTACAACAGTTTCTCGAAAAAAACGGCGCGACAGCATTCGCACCCGCACGGAGACAGCGTGCATCACTGACAAAACCGTGTCTTGCCGGAAGCGCGGCATCCTTGCCCGCCATAAGCGCGTCAAGGATGCCGTGAGCGCGCCGGCGCGAATAGGTTGCTCGCCTGACGGCTCGTCGGCGGGCGGGACGCCCGCGCTCCCGGCGAACCGCCTTTGTTTTCGCTTCATCTTAACGACAATAGTTTGCCGATGATCTCGCGCGCCGCGTGAGGCCGTGCGAGCCGTCGTGCGTTCTGCCTCATCGTCTCGACGCGTGCCGGGTCGTCGAGCAAACGGTCTATTTTGTAGGCGAGTGCGGGAAGGTTGTTGCAGCGGATGGCGACGCCTTCTTCGAGGAGATGATCAGAGTTGCGTTCTTCCTGTCCCGGAATCGGATTGACGACGCAGAAGACCAATCCCTTCGCCAGCGCCTCCGACGTGGTGAGGCCACCCGGCTTGCCGAGCAGTAAATCCGAAGCGGACATAAATTCGTCCATCTCGGTCGTGTAGCCGACGGCCTTGATGCGGAGCGCGCGTTCGGGCGGAAGTTCGGCGGCGAGGCGTTCGACGCGAATTTTCAAATCGGCGTTGCGCCCGCACAGCGCGACGACCTGCGCCGGATGTTGAAGTCCGGCGAGCGATTGGAGAATGTGTTCGACGGGGCCGACGCCGAAGCCGCCCGCCGACAAAAGAATTGTCGTTTGCTCCACATCAAGGCCGTGCTTGGCGCGCATCGCGCGCTTGTCTTTCACTTGCGCGAAGAGTGGGTCAATCGGAATCCCTGAGACGGTAATCTTCTCCGGCGGGATGCCTAAGTTTTCAAGATGCACGCGCGTTTCGTCGAGCGCGACGAAGTACTGTTCGTAGTAATGACACAGCCACATCGCGTGTACGTCGAAGTCGGTGACAACGATGGCCTGCGGAACCGTGATGCGCTCTTTCGCCTTCAGCCACGAAATGATTTCCGCCGGAAGGAAGTGCGTGCAGACGACGACTTCGGGCTGATACTCCTTCAGCATCCGAACGAGCGGGCGCGTGTTGAGCTTATCGAGCGCGAGGCGGCGGCGCTCGTTCTTCCACGGCGTATCGAGCGCGTCGTAGAGCCAGCCCAAAAGCTCCGGCGTTTTGTTCACCATCTCAACGTAAGCCTTTGAGT
This sequence comes from Pyrinomonadaceae bacterium, assembly GCA_050999015.1. GTDB lineage: Bacteria > Acidobacteriota > Blastocatellia > Pyrinomonadales > Pyrinomonadaceae > JBPCPQ01. Next base: position 3,381 of record JBPCPQ010000220.1, read on the forward strand.
AGAGGTGGCGAAACAATTTATTTGTGTATTCGAGCGCATCAACGTGGCGCACCTCATCCGCCGCGCCCATCTCTTCAATCGCACGCACGACGGCGTCGGCAGCGCGCACATGACCCGCGCCCGCTGACGCGGACAGCACCAAGACTTTTTTGAACATCATGCTTGCTTCAGTGTTTGATTGAACCGCTTAATATAAATGCACTAATATCACCCCGTCTTCAGTTGAGTTAACAGGATGAATTCTTTCGCCGGTAAAGGGGTGAAGGTTTTATGAGTACCATCGTTGCCAGCCGTGAACTTTCGACCACTGCCAGCATTATAGTTGGCGGCCTCACCGTCCCTCTACCTCAAATTACGCAACCCGTTGTACTACAAATCGCCATCCGTGATTTTCAAATTCATCTCGAGATGCCGCTTGAAGACGTAATCTCGAACATGTCAGCTGGCAAGGTACTGCTTCGTGCGACCGTTGATGAAGAAGTGGCGGTTGTTCTAACCATTGCCGGCAGACTGGTCGAAGATCAGTTTCAAATAGAGGGAGTTTACTTTAACACCGAAGCGCCATTTGAAAGCGCGCGTGCCAGCTTCGTTGCTTCAACCTTGCACGCCATGTTTAGTTTGTCCAAACAGATGAATTTGCGTGTCCCCGAACTCGAAATCAGCCTTGATCTGGAATTTAGTAGACCCCTGTTAGATGTTAGCCACATGTTACGTCGGCGGCAGCTTGAATACCGAATCATGCTGATTGAGCGAGCCACCGGTTATAAATTTATGCTGCCGTCTGATTTAACCGCAGAGCAGGTACATGACGTTACTCTGATTTATCACGCGATAGTTCATCGCACATTCATGTGGCCGGTGAACAGTCTCACAATTTTTCCCCCTGCTACTGACGAATGGCTCAATTGTTTGATTGATCTTGATAGGGATGCTTCCTTTACGCGCGGCCCCGGCCCGCGAAGTGAAATGCTTTTTGGTGTGAAAATTGCGCTTGGCGATGAAATCCTGACGATTGAAGACAAAATTATCGAAGACTTCGATAAAGTTCAGAAGGAACTAGCGCGCAATGACGGTCATAATGTTGCCGTTGTGATTCGATCTCTGAGTGGTCAAGGAAGGTATGACTTCCCGAATGCGCCGCGTTTATCTGACTCTCTTTGGGAGCCAATGATTCAGATGTTGGTTGACTTAGAATCACATCTCGATGCTCGTCTTGTTGAACGCTATCACGCACTTGCTGCTGCGACATTGTCGGGTTTGACCGAGGAAGAAAAAGTAGAAGTGACCACCCGCCCTGAATTTGGCGAAGCCTTCTTGATTGCTGATTCAGAAGGGGAATCTTCCTGATGGCAATTGGGATCGCACTTCCCGACACATCGCTTGCCTTAGACAGTGATATGTTGACAGCATGGCGGTATCAAAAACGGGAAGTGCTGGGCGCGATAGCCGCTTACCAATCGCAACTCAAACTCTTCCTGGCTTTAACTTCAATGACAGTTTATGAGGCGATTTACGGGTTTGAAAATAAATCTTTCAAACCGAATGAGCCGAACGAGCAAACGAGGCAGGATCGTTTGAAGACTGAGCAGCTAATCAAATCTTGCGTCGTCTTGCCTTTTGATCAAAGGGCGGCGGAGATAGCCGCCTACATCGTCCCGCGACTTTCCAAAAACATGCCCAAAGAGCTGTTAAGAGATGTGTTCATTGCCGCAACCGCTTTAGCTCACAGATACGGGATTGCCACACGGAATAAGAAGGATTTTGACTTGATTGCTAACCACATTCCCGATGGCCTGATCTTACGAATCGCTGATTGGTAAGTCCGCTCAAAGCTCACCGGACGCTTCGCCAATTGTCTTTATTCCAGCCGGTAGTTAGGCGCTTCCTTCGTGATGATGACGTCGTGGACGTGCGACTCTTTGAGGCCGGCGGCGCTGATGCGGACGAAGCGCGTCCCCTCCTGAAACTCACGGATGTTGCGGCAGCCGGTGTAGCCCATCCCGGCGCGTAAGCCCCCGATGAGTTGCGTCACCATGTCGGCGAGAGTGCCCTTGTAAGGGACGCGCCCCTCGATGCCTTCGGGGACGAGCTTCGATTCGACCTCAGTCGCTTCCTGCGCGTAGCGGTCGCGCGAGCCTTCGCGCATCGCGCCGATTGAACCCATCCCGCGATATGCTTTGAACGAGCGTCCCTGAAACAGAATCAACTCGCCGGGCGACTCTTCCGTGCCGGCAAAGAGCGAACCGATCATCACCACGTCCGCGCCCGCCGCAATCGCCTTCGCCACGTCGCCCGAAAACTTCACGCCGCCGTCGGCGATGATGGGGACGCCCGACCCGCGCGCCGCCTGAACGCAGTTG
>JBPCPQ010000202.1:0-5187 GCA_050999015.1 Pyrinomonadaceae bacterium
GCCGAGACCGTGCTCGCCGAACAGGTGAGTGATGATAAGGATGCTGCCGAAGCAGCGGCGGAAGAAAACAAGGTCGTTAACATAGGTGACCCGCCGACGGCAGTTGAGAACCCGATTTAGTTACAAGTATTTTCCACCACGCTAAAGCAATACGGTTAACAGCCTCGGGCGCGATTGCGCCTTATAGCGATTTGCAAATGGGTGTGAGCGTTCGTCGCCGGGAGCGCATGCGTCCCGCCTGCCAACGAGCCGCAAGGCGAGTCTCTTCTTCGCGGCCTCGGCGCTCATGCGGGCGGGACGCCCACGCTCCCAGTCTTCACGCAATCGCAAACTGTTATAGTTTATTCTTTCATTAACACGAGACCGTTCAATTAGTCAGAAAAGGGGAGCAATGAGCAAAAACAAAAAAGCGAAGAAGGAAATCACTAATGCCAAAGTGAATAACTTGGCGACGTTTCGTGAGGATGGCACGGGCGAGCACCTCACGACCAACCAAGGCTTACGCATCAACGACGATCAGAACTCACTCAAGGTGGGCGAGCGCGGGCCGTCGCTGCTGGAAGATTTTCTCCTCCGCGAGAAGATCACGCACTTCGACCACGAACGTATCCCGGAGCGCGTGGTGCACGCGCGCGGCGCAGCGGCGCACGGCCACTTTCAGGTTTATGAATCAATGGCCGAGTACACGAAGGCCGGGTTTCTGCAAGACCCTTCGCGGAAGACGCCGGTCTTCGTGCGCTTCTCGACCGTCGCCGGTTCGCGCGGCTCATCTGATCTCGCGCGCGACGTGCGCGGCTTCGCCGTCAAGTTTTATACGGAAGAGGGCATCTACGACCTGGTCGGCAATAACATCCCTGTCTTCTTCATTCAAGACGCGATCAAGTTTCCCGACCTCATCCACGCCGTCAAGCCGGAGCCGCATCATGAAATGCCGCAGGCGGCCTCGGCGCACGACACCTTCTGGGACTTCATCTCGCTGATGCCGGAATCCATGCACATGATTATGTGGGTGATGTCCGACCGCGCCATTCCGCGAAGCTTTCGGATGATGGAAGGCTTCGGCGTCCACACCTTCCGTTTCATCAACGAAGAAGGCAAAGGGCGTTTCGTCAAGTTTCACTGGAAACCTCTGCTCGGCGTCCACTCGGTCGCGTGGGACGAGGCGCAAAAGATTTCCGGCAAAGACCCGGACTTTCACCGGCGCGATTTGTGGGAGTCAATCGAGAACGGCGACTATCCCGAATGGGAGTTTGGTGTGCAGATTGTTGAAGAAGAAGACGAACACAAGTTCGACTTCGATTTGCTCGACGCGACGAAGATCATTCCCGAAGAATTGGTTCCCGTCAGACGCATCGGCAAGCTCACGCTTGACCGCAACCCCGACAACTTTTTCGCGGAGACCGAACAGGTCGCCTTCAATCCCGGCCACCTCGTGCCGGGAATTGATCTGACCAACGACCCGCTCCTGCAAGGCCGTCTGTTCTCTTACACCGACACGCAACTGATCCGCCTCGGCGGACCGAACTGGCATGAGATTCCGATCAATCGTCCGGTCGCGCCCGCGCATAACAACCAGCGCGACGGCCACATGCGCCAGACGATCAATCAGGGCCGCGTCAGCTATCACCCGAATTCACTCGGCGGCGGCTGTCCGATGCAAGCGAAGGAAAGCATGGGCGGCTTCGTCACTCACACCGAAAGAATTGAGTCCCACAAAATCCGCGCGCGCAGCGAAAGCTTCTTCGACCACTTCAATCAGGCGGCGCTGTTCTTTAACAGCCAGTCCGAGCCGGAGAAGGATCATATCGTCAAAGCCCTTCGCTTTGAGTTGGGCAAAGTGGAAGTGCCCGCGATCAGGGAGCGGATGGTCGGCGTGCTGGCACAAGTTGATAAGACTTTGGCGAGCCGCGTCGCGGAAGGTCTCGGAATCGGTGTGCCCGCGAAGCTCGACGCGCCCTTGAACATGAGCATCCCGGCGGACGGAGACGCGAAAGATTTTCAGCCGAAGCCGGCCAATAAACCCATCGGCAGCTCGCCCGCCCTGAGCATGGCGAACACCGTCAAGGATACGGTCAAGACGCGCAAGGTCGCCGTCCTCGCCGCCGACGGTGTGGACGACGCTGCGCTCTCCGGCATGAAGGGGGCGCTGACGGCCGCTGGCGCGCAGGCGAAAATTGTCGCCCCGCGACTCGGCAATCTTACGAGCGCGAAGGGCAAAGAAGTCAAAATTGATTTCAGTCTGCTCACCGCCAGCTCCGTGCTGTTCGACGCCGTTTATGTTCCCGGAGGCGAAAAGAGCGTGGCGGCTCTGAAGGGCGAGGCCGACGCGCTACACTTCATCAACGAAGCGTACAAGCATTGTAAGACGATTGCCGCGACGGGCGCGGGCGTCGAGTTGCTGCGCGCTTCCTACCTCGGCGCGAATAAAACAATCGGAGAAAATGGCGAAGGAGATAAGATCGTCGCCGACGAGGGCATCGTCATCAGTCGGGATGCTCCGGTCGTTAAAGTCGCCGCTGCTTTCATCAACGCCATCGCTCAGCATCGTCACTGGGGCCGGGAGAAGAAAGACCAAGTGCCGGCTTAACATTTACGAATCAACATCCGGCGGGAGATGGAGTTCTGCGAAGGCTTTATCTCCCGCTCTACGCGCCGAACTTCCCTGCCCCACCTAACGCTTCAAATGACAGGTGATGAAATATGCGAAGACTACGCCTCTTCTGTTTGTTGATTCTCTCTCTGGCCTGCCTCGGAAATAGCTTTCCTTTAACCGCACAGCAGAATGCGCCGCCTTCCGGCCAGAAGTACGCGGCGGACTGGAAATCGCTCGACGCACGCCCGACGCCGAAATGGTTCAACGACGCCAAGTTCGGCATCTTCATTCACTGGGGCGTGTACTCGGTTCCGGCGTGGGCGCCGGTCGGGAAGTATGCCGAGTGGTACTGGAACGACATGGAGAAAGGTCGGAAGTCCGCCGACCCGAAAGACAAGAATCGTTTGTCGTGGGATTTTCACGCCAAGACTTACGGCGAGAATTTTCCGTATCAGGATTTCGCCCCGCAGTTCCGAGCGGAGTTGTTCGACCCCGACAGATGGGCGGATGTCTTCGCTCAATCGGGCGCGAAATACGTCGTGCTGACATCGAAACACCACGACGGCTTCAGCCTCTGGCCGAGCGAGCACGCCGACAAAACTTGGGGGCGACCGTGGAACAGCGTCGCGGCGGGGCCGAAGCGTGACCTGCTCGGCGATTTGACGAATGCCGTCCGGCGTAAAAATGTGCGGATGGGTTTTTACTACTCGTTGTATGAGTGGTTCAACCCGCTCTGGCTGGCCGACCGGAAGCGCTACGTCGCAGAGCACATGCACCCTCAATTCAAGGACGTGGTGACGCGCTACCAACCTTCAATCATTTTCTCCGACGGTGAGTGGGACATGCCCAGCAGCGACTGGAGAAGCCCGGAGTTGTTGGCGTGGCTCTTTAACGAATCCTCGGTGCGCGATGAAGTGGTCATCAACGACCGCTGGGGCAAAGACACGCGCCACAAGCACGGCGGCTACTACACCACTGAATACGGCTCCGGCCTGCCCGACGCCAGCCACCCGTGGGAAGAGAGTCGCGGCATGGCCTACTCTTATGGCTACAACCGAATCGAGACTTTGCGCGATTACCGCCCGGCGAAAGAATTGATTCTGATGCTGGTTGACACCGTCAGTCGCGGCGGCAATCTCCTCCTCGACATCGGCCCGACCGCCGACGGACGCATCCCCGTCATCATGGAAGAACGCCTCGTCCAAATCGGCGACTGGCTGAAGATAAACGGCGAGGCGATTTACGAAACCCAGCCGTGGCGACAGACCCGACAATGGAGCGCCGGCAAAGTCCCGGAGATTAAGTACGGCGAGTACATGACCGGCTACGACATCTCCAAACTAATCGGCAAGCCGGCGGGCAACTCCGCCGTTATCGAAGCGTTTTTCACGGTCAAAGGAAACAACCTCTACGCGATCACGCCCGCGTGGCCCGGCAGGAAGATGATTCTGAAGAATGTAGTGCCGCCCAAGAACAGTTCAATCACACTGCTCGGATTCGCGCAGCCGCTCAAGTGGGAGATTGAGAACGGGAGCGTCGCCGTCACGCTGCCAGAGTTCCCAGTTGACGAACTTTCCGGCCAACCCGCCTACGTATTCAAGTTGACCGGCATCACGTCTAAGGAATGAAGCGATTTCGCAAATCGCTCCGCGCAGATAAGGGTATTATGCGGATTCACTCCGCATAACACGCTCACCCGGGATAGTTAAGGTGCTTCATTCTCCGCCCGTTCTACTGCTAAGATTGCGCAAGCAGATAGGAGGTATACGGAATTTATGAGTGTAGAACGTCTTCCTTTGGAAGAATCACAAGACGACATTGTTGAGAATGTAGATGCCGATCAACAAGCGAAGAATGCAGATGCAATCCGCTTGCTTGAGGCTTGGTCACAAGGCGATGAGGAGGAACAGCAAGAGACTTGGCAATTCCTCAAAGCCGCGCTCGATGAAGATCGGTTGTCTGATCGGAAGCTGTTTCCATGAGCGTGATTGTGTTGTTAGATGCCGGCCCTCTGGGAATGGTCACGAATCCGAAAGCGGCAGCGTTAACATTGGAATGCACAGCATGGCTGAGAAGCTTGTTGCTGAAAGGCATAAAAGTTGCGGTTCCTGAAATCAGTGATTATGAGGTGCGGCGCGAGTTGCTGCGTGCCGACAAATCAGCAGGTTTAGCTCGCTTGAACGGACTCTGCGAGAGTTTGATGTATCTCCCGCTAAATACGGAGACGATACGCCAAGCTGCGGAGTTTTGGGCGGAAGCTCGCCAAAGAGGTCAGCCAACGGCAAGGGATGCAGCGCTCGATGGGGATGTAATCTTGGCAGCGCAAGCAGCAGTGGTGATGAGAGGTGGGGACGCGTCGGTGATTGCGACAACAAACGTCAAGCATCTGGATCAATTCGTTGATGCTAGGGAATGGCGTGACATCACATGACGGGTGCTTATCAACGAGTCCGCACCTAACAACGGCATCAACCGGACGCGCCCTCAGCGGCTCTTTTGTTCTGCAAGAGATAATAATCGCGCTGAGCGGGTTAGCCAATTGCAAGAGTTGTTCAAAGAGACTCAATCGCTGCCGCAAGTACAGACCTTAAGTG
>JBPCPQ010000180.1:0-5081 GCA_050999015.1 Pyrinomonadaceae bacterium
TCAACCCGGCGATTAAAGGTTTAGTGTATCGCGCCTCCGAGCATGACATTAGTGTGGTCGGCCTTTACGACGGCTGGCGCAGTCTGCTCAATCCGGTGCGCGATGTGCTCGCGCTTGATCGCGGCAAGGTGCGCCGCTGGGATCGCGACGGCGGAACCAACCTCGGCTCGTCGCGCACGAATCCTTTCAAGACCGTCAATGAAGAAGGGGAGAGAATTGACCGCTCCGCCGAGGCCGTTGAAAACATCGCCAAACTCGGGCTTGACGCGATTGTCGCGTGTGGCGGCGAAGACACGCTCGGCGTCGCGGCGCGTTTGTCGCAACAAGGCGTGTCGGTCGTCGGCATCCCAAAAACAATTGATAAAGACCTCGCCGGGACTGATTACACGCTCGGCTTCGACACGGCGCTCAGGAACGTCACCGACGTGATTGAGCGTTCGCGCACCCCCGCCGGGTCGCACGGGTGGGTACAGGTCATCGAAGTGATGGGGCGACACGCCGGACACTTGTGCTTGTGGGCGGGCGTCGCCGGCCAAGCGGATTTGATTTTGATCCCCGAACATCCGTTCCGGTATGAAAAGGTTTACCACCACTTGAAAGAGCGTCTCGGCGACGTGACCGGGCCGGTCAGAGACCCGCAACGCCCGAGGTATTCGGTGATCGTCGTTGCCGAAGGAGCGTATGCCGAAGACGGGGAGTTGGTGACAATTGACGACCGGCACGACGCCTTCGGTCACGCGCGCCTCGGCGGCATCAGTGAAGTCTTGGCGCGCCGGATTATGTCCGAGACGCCTTACGACGCGCGTTCGGCGATACTCGGCCACCCGCAGCGCGGCGGCGCTCCGTCGCCGATTGATCGCATCATGGGAATGATGTTCGGCGCGTGCGCGGCGGATGCGATTGCCGCAGGTGATTTCGGCAAAATGGTTTCGGCGCGCGGCATCGTCCCGGCCTGCGATTTGTCGCTCGTCGAGATTTCGTCGGTGCTCGGCAAACTCAACACAGTTGATGTCGAAAGGTACTACGACACCGACCGCTATCATCTGAAAGGCATCGGCATGTGAGACTTTGAAGCGAGACTTAAGTTGTAAAATTGAAGAACAGATTTTCACCACAAAGCACGAAGGAACCGCGCGTATTAACTTTGTGATTTAGTGCCCTCGTGATGAATGCCTTTGAATCAATCGCGGGCGGCGGAGAGCATGGTTGGAAGTCTCGGATGTGTGACCGAGTTCGACACTCGTCCCGGAATTGCGAGCATTGACGCCGAGAGTAGCACCAATATAATCCACACCGCGTCGGCGAGAAGAAGATGGATAATCTGTAGCCAGATAGGCGCGAGTAGCGCGACGTTCAACAGACCCGCGCCCATCTGTATCAGTACCAGCGCGATCAACGCCCGCGACAATTTTTTAAGTGTCATCCCCGGCCTGAGAATAATAGTAGATGCGGCAACAATGATGAGATACACGGCCGTGACGACGGCGAGCAGGGGATGGAGAAGCCGCAACTGAATCAGAAAATGGGATGTGGTGGAGAAATCCTGTCGTAATCCTTCCGCCAGCGAACTAGACGGAAATAAAGTGTCTCCGAGCGCCGCGATTGCTCCACTCGCGGCGAGCACCAGCGTTAGAATTATGGCCGGCGTGAGAAGCGCGAGCCTTAGACCGTTGCCGCGCAATCTTAACAACTCAGCGCCCGAAGCCCACCACGCCGTCAGTGTGATGAAGGCGAGGAGCGCGAACGTGTTGATAAGATGCACGGCCATGAACATCGCCCGCGCCATTGAAGCGTTGTCCGCCACCAGTTCAAATAAAACGAGTCCGGCACCGACGAGCGCTTCGGTCAGCATGAACAGAACGGAAAGCGCTGCGCCGCGCCTTACAATGTGCTTTTTCGGAAACGCCCGAAGCGCCCAGACGAGCATCACGACGACGAGCACGAGCGCGACGCCGCTCGTCATCCGGTGCGTCAATTCAATAATCGTTTTAACTCCCGGCTCGCGCGGAATAACGTCTCCGTTGCACAAAGGCCAGTGGCTCCCGCAACCCGCGCCAGAGCCGGACGCCCTGACATACGCGCCCCACAATATGACCCCGACCGTATAGGCGACGACGAACCAAGAGAAACGCGCGAAACGTCTAGATGTCATCAGCCGCCTCGCTTCCGTCGGAACGCATAATCGAAAGACCTTCCCACAAGAATCTAGAAAAATTCGGCTCGATCAATAGTATATACGAACGTCCGCGAAACCCATTAACACGCGACATACCCGATCAAGGATTCGTCTGAGAGTCGAACCGGTAAGCGAAAAAAAGTTGCTCTCCAGACGCATCACCATTATCCGGGCGTCCGTCGGACTGAACGGTTCCTGACAAATCAATGTGAACGAAGCATTCAAATTAAAAGCATTCGTAAGTCACGATTGTCGCTGACGACAGTTCGCGTAAGGAATCTGTTAAGAGGTCAATCCCGCCCAAAGCCGCACCCAAAGTCTTGAACAGCAAAGGCTTCCCCGGCGACGCGGCTCATTCCATAAGCCTCAATAACTCGTATTGAAATTTTCGGCTCCATTATTTCAATCAACGGCACAGGTGTTGAGAGAGTCAGCAAAGCCGGGCTGCCTTCTTTTCGGTAACCGGGTTGAAGAATTGCGAAATTCCTTGCGACAAATAGGAGCCGAATCGTTCGATTCGGATCAGTCCATCGGTCAAAAATACAGGTGACTCAATGAACAGAAACAAACGCCCCCGCCAGTTCACATCGCTCGTCTTACTGTTGCTTCTGGCAACTTCTGTATCGAACCTCACGCTCGGTGGTAGCGTCCGCGCCATTTCACCCGCCCCACCGAATCGAGTTAAGAAAAACTCACAACGCCAACATCAGACGGGAAAATTGTCTCCCGATTTACTGCGGAAGTCGCGCGAGTCGGGAACAAGCGGAGAATCCGTGACGGTCGTCCTCCAATTTAATTCAGAGCCGAGCGGCGGATTGCGCGCTCTGCTTAGCCGTAACGGGGTGCGCGTCAAAGCGGAGCGCAAGAGCCTCGCCTCAAGCACAATCGAGTTGCCCGCAGAGGTGGTTGAAGAGTTAGCCTCTTTTCCAGAGGTCGAATACGTCTCGGTTGACCGTGACCTTCAGGTGCTCGGTCACTTAGAGGTGACGACCGGGGCGCAGGCGATGCGCGCCCAGTCCGGTAACAGCGGCTTCAAAGGTAAAGACATCAACATCGCGGTGCTCGACTCCGGCATTTATAAAGACCATCACTCCTTCGCGGGGGTCGAGGCGCAAGTGGATTTCACGGGTGAGGGACGCACCGACGACCCCTTCGGGCACGGCACTCACGTCGCCTCGATGGCCGCCGGGCGGGATCACGTCGGGAGCGGCGCTTTCACGAGTGTGGCGCCCGAGGCGAAGATCATCAATTTGCGCGTACTCAACTCGCGGGGCGTCGGCAGAGTCTCGAACGTGCTCGACGCGCTCAACTGGATTCTGTCCCCGGTTGACCCGGGTAAGCCGGAGGGGGAGAAGTATCACCAGAAGTATAAGATTCGCGTCGTCAACATGAGTCTGGGAACTGCGGCCGTTGACTCTTATCAGGATGACCCTCTGTGCAGGGCGGCGCGGCGGTTGGTAGACGCGGGGATCGTGGTCGTCGCCGCTGCCGGCAACGACGGCAAAGACTCTTTCGGCAACAAGCTGTACGGCGGGATTCACTCCCCGGGTAACGAACCTTCCGTCATCACGGTGGGCGCGGCTAACACCTTCGGGACGAACAACCGCGGCGACGACGTCGTCACGTCATACAGCTCACGCGGCCCGACGAGGAGCGGCTGGACGGACGCGAGCGGCGTCAAGCATTACGACAACGTCATCAAACCCGAACTCGTCGCGCCCGGCAACAAATTGATCGGCGCTGAAGCGAGAGCGAACGCGGTCGCCGTTGAAAACCCGGAGCTTAGCGCGACGCCTACCGAAGGCGAGAACCATAAACAGATGTACATGAGCGGGACATCAATGTCCGCTCCGGTCGTGGCGGGCGCGGCGTCCGCGCTGCTGCAGGCTAATCCCAAGCTCACGCCGAACACCGTCAAGCTGATTCTGATGTACACGGCGCAGCCCTTAGCCGGTTACAACACGCTCGATCAGGGCGCGGGGCAACTCAACGTCGAGGGGGCGATGCGTCTGGCGAAATTAATTCGCACCGACCTCACGTCCGCGACGCCGCTCGGGGCGCGACTTTTGACGACCACCATCGCACCCGTCCCCACGACGACCGTGGGCGGCTCCACGTTCTGCTGGGCGCAGGGCGCAGTTCTCGGCAGCGCCTATGCCACCGGCAACGTCCTCATCACCAAGTACCAGAAGATTTACGGCACGGGCATCCTGATGAGCGACGGTATCCTCATGAGTGATGGCATCCTGATGTCGGACGGCATCCTCATGTCCGACGGAATCTTGATGTCGGACGGTATTCTCATGTCGGACAGAATTCTGACGAGTGACGGCGGGCCGATGGGCGGCGGCACGTTCTTCAGCAGCTTAGGGATTCTGATGAGCGACGGCATTCTCATGTCGGACGGCATCTTGATGAGTGACGGTACGGTGACGAGCGATCATCGGTTGAAACCGCTTTCTGTATTGGTTGGCGGCGACGATACACCGTACATGACACAGGAGTGACGCAAAATGAAAGTTAACAAATGCGCAGTACCAATCCGCGCGTCGTCGAAATAAAGTCAGATTTGCTCGCACGGATGGCTGTCGGGGCCGGACGGATAATTCTTCTCGGCTGTTCGGAACACACGAGGAATCTTTCACGCGCTACCACAAAGACGCGCCGCGATTTTTGACTGCGTGTCCGCTCAGGTCGGGCGGCACTTCCACGAAGGAGCGAACTACGATGGATGCGTGAGTAGTCGGGAAGACTCCGGCTCACGAAACGAAACGCAAACTGTTGACGACACAATTAGGAGAGGGTGTCCGCGAAGGAGCGGGCACCCTCTTTCGACTTGTGACGCGCCCCACGTGATTCGCCGGACACAGATTTTGCGGGAGAGACTTACGTTTCGGGGGCGAAC
>JBPCPQ010000491.1:0-2808 GCA_050999015.1 Pyrinomonadaceae bacterium
AGGCTGCTCTACCTCGAAGCGGCGACGCTCGCCGACCTCAATCGGGTTGATGAGGGTGTGGCTTTGTTGCGCTCACAACTCAAAGGCGATGCAAACGATTACAACGGCCATATCGCCATCGCCAGTCTTTACCTCGACGCCGGGCGCGCGCGTGAGGCCGTCGAGTCGGCGCGTAAAGCGTTGGAACTCGCGACGCCTAATCAGCAAAAGCGTCTGACGGACGCCCTCATCCTCCTCTCCTCGGCGCAGGAGCGCGCGGGCGACGTTAAGGGTTCGGAAGATTCTTTACGCCGCGTGCTCGTTGCCGAACCCAACAATGCGACAGCCCTTAATAATCTCGGCTACTTTCTCGTCGAGCGTAATGAGCGGCTCGACGAAGCGCTGGAAATGATCCGGCGTGCGGTTCGCGTCGAGCCGTCAAATGCCTCTTTTCTCGACAGTCTCGGCTGGGCCTATTTCAAGCTTGGAAAACTTCAAGAAGCGGAACGCCATTTGAGCGACGCAGCCCGCCGCAATCCCGCGTCGGTGGCGATTCAAGAGCATCTCGGCGACCTCTACCAAAAACTGGGTAAGACGGAGCTGGCGCGCGCGGCGTGGCAAAAAGCCCTGACCTTCGCTAATGAAGCTGCCGAAACAGCACGCATTAAAGCCAAACTCAACAGTAGAACTAACGACGAATAAGTGATGTGCGCGAAGAATCATTTACACTTCCGGCTTATGCCAAAATAAATCTTGACCTGAGAATTCTTGGTCGCCGTCCCTCCGACAACTTCCACGAGATTCGTACCGTCTTTCAAACGATCACGCTTCACGACCAATTGACGTTCCGGAAAATTGATGACGGGCGAATCAATCTTACCTGTTCTGACCCAAGTATCCCCGCCGACGAACGTAATCTTGTTTACCGCGCCGCGCTGTCGCTGCGACGACGTTACGGGGTTCGAGAGGGAGCGTTCATCCGACTCGAAAAGCGAATCCCGGCGCAGGCCGGACTCGGCGGCGGTTCGTCCGACGCGGCGGTGGCTCTTCTCGGTCTTTCGCATCTGTGGAAATTGAAAATCAGGGGAGATGATCTCGTAAACATTGGGGCGGAATTAGGAAGCGACGTGCCGTTCTTTTTCACCGGCGGAACCGCGCTCGGAACGGGTGTAGGGACAAACATTTATCCACTGAACGACGCTCCCCATCGTAATCTGTTAGTCATCATGCCGGGCGTGAGAGTTTCAACCACAGATGCCTATACAGCCCTCAACGCACCTCCCTTGACAAAGGCAGATAGCGCCGCTATCCTGCCTGTTTCCTACGCTGACACTCAAATTTCGGATTCGCTGTATGAGGTCATGCGTAACGACTTCGAGCCGGCCATTTACAAATTCTATCCCGAAATCGAGCGTACACGAAGAGTGCTTGCCGAAGCGGGCGCGCGAAAAGTGCTGTTGGCCGGCAGTGGGGCAAGCGTTTTCGGCGTTTTCGACGACGATGAGAGTTGCGAGCGGGCACGTGGCACACTGAAAAACGAGGACGACTGGCAGGTTTTTATGTGTGCTACCGTTTCAAGGGGAAGTTACCGGAATGCTCTCGGCAGATGCGCTGAGTTTCTCCAGCCCTCGACGCCGAACAATCAAGAAATTGGGGCGTAGCCAAGTGGTAAGGCACCGGTCTTTGGAATCGGCATTCGTAGGTTCGAATCCTCCCGCCCCAGCCAATTTTATGAGTGATGAGTGATGAGTGATGAGTGATGAGTCAAATCCGACTTCTCACTCATCACTCATCACTCATCACTCATCACTTAACAGATGAGTACAACCGGCGGCATCAAAGTTTTCTCCGGCAACGCCAACCGCGCCCTGACCGAAGAAATTTGTGATTATCTGAGTTGCGACCCGGGGAGCGCGTGTGCCGCGCGCTTCTCCGATGGCGAGTTTAATTTTCAGATTACCGAGAATGTGCGCGGCGGTGATGTCTTCATCGTGCAGCCGACGTGCCCGCCGACCGACGCCAATTTGATGGAGTTGCTCGTGATGCTCGACGCTTTTCGCCGTTCATCGGCGGAGCGAGTCACCGCAGTGATTCCTTATTACGGTTACGCGCGTTCCGACAAGAAGGATCGTCCGCGCGTACCCATCGCGGCCAAGCTCGTCGCCAACCTGATTCGGACGGCCGGGGCGGATCGGGTGCTCACGATTGATTTACACGCGGCGCAGATTCAAGGGTTCTTTGATATACCGGTTGACCACTTGTACGCCGCACCGGTTATCGTCGGCCACTACCAAGAGAATCCGATGCCGAAGTTGACGGTGGTCGCTCCCGATACCGGCGGGGCGGAACGTGCGCGCGCCTATGCTAAACGTCTGAATGCCGATTTGGCGTTGTGCGATAAACGCCGGGAGAAGGCGAACGTGGCGGAGGTGATGAACGTCGTCGGCGACGTGCGGGGCCGCAACTGTCTCGTGATTGACGACATGTGTGACACCGGTGGGTCGCTGACAAAGGTGGGGCGGGCGCTCCGCGAGGCCGGGGCCGAACGCATTCACGCCTGCTTCACGCATCCCGTTTTATCGGGGCAGGCCTGCGAGCAATTGGCCGGTTCCGACATCGAACAGGTCGTCACGACGAACACGATTCCTTTGCACAACAAGGCGTGCGAGTTAAAGAACGTTAAGGTTTTAAGTATCGCGCCACTGCTGGCGAAAGCGATTAAGTCTATTCACGAGGAGACGAGCGGCTCCTCGCTCTTCGTGGGAAGAGTGAACGCTAATGGAAGAGAGCGAGATTAAGAGTATGGCAGAAAGAGAACAGATTACAGGG
>JBPCPQ010000301.1:0-5459 GCA_050999015.1 Pyrinomonadaceae bacterium
TTGTCGCCGGAACCGCTGAGGTACCCGCCCCGCCCTCCGCTCGCATGTGGCTTCCGATTAAATTCCGTTTTTCGTTGCCGGTCGGACGCTTCCGCGCCGGGCGCAAACTTACTCACCTTCATCAACAATATGAGCACCAAACCCAATCGCTTCGTTGATTTTGAGTGGATGATATTTCAGAAGCGGCGCGTCTACCTCATCGTGGGGCTGATCATTCTCGGCGTGATTGCGATTGGCGCCGGCATATACATCCGCATCTACGGCAATCCATTTGCGAACACGCAACAAGTCGCTGCCGCCCCCGCCGGGGCGCGCTTCGACTCGTTCGAGGGTGACGTGCGCGTGGTGCGTGCGCAGACCCGCGAGAACACAGCGGCGCGCAGCGACACGCAGCTTTACGCCGGCGACACCGTGCAGACCGGCACCGACGGGCGCGCGCGCATCTCGTTCATTGACGGTTCGACTTACGTCGTGCGCCCGAACAGCGTCATCACGGTGCGCAACAACGCGGCGGCCGACGGCGGCGGGCGGACGAACGTGCGCGTCGCGGTGGCGCGCGGACAGATTAACGTCCGCACCGAGCAGTCGTCGAACGATACGACGAACGTCGTCGAAACGCGCTTGACCGAAAGCCGCTTGTCAGGGCAGACGGCTTCAAGTTTCGGGGTCGGCGAGGACAACACGGAAGACATCCGCGTGAGTGTCGGCCAGATCGAGACGAGCACGCGCGGCGGCGAGAAGACGACGGTCGCAAGCGGCGAGTACATCTCGATCAACCAGTCGGGCAACATCAAGAGCCGCGAGAAACTTCTGGAAGTCCCCCTGCCCGCCGCGCCGCGCAACCTCGAAAAGATTCCGGCTGGCGCAGGCGGCGCGACCAACATCGCGCTCCGTTGGCAGCGTCCCGCGTCGGGCACGACAGCGCACTACCGGGTCGAAGTGGCGACTTCGCCGTTTTTCGTTGCGGCGGGTAAGGTCATCGAGCGCGACCAACTCGCAGCGACGGTCTTTAACGCCGGCGACGTGCGGCCCGGCAATTACTTCTGGCGCGTGCGCGCCGTCGCCGCGTCGGGACAGATCAGTGAGTGGAGTGAGCCGCAGAAATTCGTCGTCGTCGCTTTGGGCAGCGGTGAACAGTTAACAATCACCGAAGTGACTTTTGAATACGTCGGCGGCAACATCTATATCGTGCGCGGGGTTTCGCAGCCGGGCACGACCGTCAGTATCGCCGGACGCGAAACCCTCTCCGACAGCAACGGCGCTTTCCAACTCCAAATCACCGCGCCGAAGGGAACGCGCGAGTTGACGGCGGAGGCGGCTGACGCGCAGGGCAACCGAGACAGTCATCGCATTCCGTTCACGCCGGACACGGCGCAAAGGTAAAAGCGGTGATGAGTGATAGGTGATAGGAAGGACTTTGGTCTGCTTTCACCCATCACCTATCGCTTATCACCCGTCACTTATCACCTCATGAGATACGTGGTTCTTCTAAGTGGTGAGTTCGCCTCCCCGGCGCCCGCGCTGCTCGACGCGCTGCGCGAGGCCGGAATCGCCGCCGCGCCGCGCAGTGAGGCCGGCGCGCTGACAGCTTCCCCGGAGGCTAACGGCAGCGCGCCGCCACCGCTCGCGGTGCTCTACGAAGTCGGTGCGGGGGCGGACGTGGCGGCAATGCACGGCGACCTCAACCGCGCCATCGCGGCGTGGCCGGGTGCGCCGCTTATCGCTTGTCGCCGCGACCCGATGGAGGAGAGGGATCGCCGGGCACGCCGCCTCGTTGATGACGCGACGTTGAAGCGGTTGGGTTTCGGCACGGTTGCCGATGAACCGGCTCAACTGCCGGGGTTGCTGCGCGCCCTCGCCGCCGAGAGACGGGCGGCGGGACAAATTCACGCGCGTCCCGGCGAGGGCGAAAGCGCCCTGTCATCCGCCGCGTCGCTTCTGCCGAAGAAACTCGGCGGGCAGGCACTCCGCGCGGCGTTCGAGATGGTCGCCGCACTCCACTTCGCCGCCGACCAAAAAAGCGCGGCCTCGACGGCGCTGGCCGGTCTCGCCTCGCTCGTCCACGCCGACCAATGGACTATCTATCTCGCGGGCAACGCCGGCGGACGCGCCGACGCGGCGATGCTGGAACCGCTCGCGGTGCATGGCACGACTCCGGGTGGGAGCGTGCTAGCGGAGAGTGATTGGCGACGCGCGCTCGTCGGCGACGCGCTCGCCCTTGCCGGCGTGGAATCACGCGCCGCACGCCTCGCTTTCACGGGTGTCGAAACAATCTGCCGGAAGGAGGGCGCGCGGCGCATCGTGGCCGTGCCGCTGGTCTGCGGTGATCGGGTGATCGGCGTTCTTGAGGTGGTGCGCGAAAGCGACGGGGCGAGGTCGTTCACGACGTCGGATACGGCGCTCCTTTCCGCGCTCGCGCTGCCGCTCTCGGCGGCGCTCTCCAACGCCGTTCGTATCGCCGAAGCCGAGCGATTGTCGCTTACCGACGACCTCACCAAACTTCACAACGCGCGCTTTCTGCGCCAGTACCTCACGAGCGAAATCAAGCGCGCGCGGCGCTACAACTCGACCGTCACGGTTTTGTTTCTCGACCTCGACGACTTCAAGCGTGTTAACGACCAGCACGGGCACCTCGTCGGGTCGCACGTTCTCGTCGAGATGGCGGCGGTGATTCTCGAGTGCGTGCGCGACACCGACGTCGTGGCGCGCTACGGTGGCGACGAGTTCGTCGTGATCCTGCCGGAGACCGGGTGGGAGCAGGCGGCAAGCGTCGCCGACCGTGTACGCGAAAGCATCGCTAATTACGTCTTTAACGGCGGGCGGAACCTGAGTCTGCTCCTGACGGCCAGTTTCGGCATTGCCGCCTTCCCGCAACACGCGCAATCGCCGCAGCAGTTGATTGCCTGCGCCGATTCGGCGATGTACGAAGCGAAGGCCGCGCGCAAGAACTGCATCCGCTTCGCTTCTTCCCCGCCTGCCGACACGTAAAAATAAAAAAACATTGGACTTTTTCATTCACATGCGGTAAAGCATTGTTGACTTAAGCGGCGCTCTCGAGCACAGCCCCCCTATCAATTACAAGCACGTAAATTTTAGTGTGGATTATTTCAAAACCGCTACGAGACGGTTTCCCGGATGGCGAAGGGACGCGGCTTCAGTGTATCTTTACAGGTTCGTTTGCGACCGGAACAATGAACCAGCACTACACATGCATCAAACGAAACAACTCTTCCCGCCACCGTTTACCAGAACCGGCGGAAAGACTTTCTCACTCGCGTGTCGCTGACACTTTCCAGTCGCTTTAGCCAACCAATGCAGAGACAGGAACTAAATGGCATTCAAATCCCTTTTCAGTCTTTTTTCCAGCGATCTGGCAATTGACCTCGGAACGGCTAACACGCTGGTGTATGCCAAGGGGCGCGGCATCGTTGTTAGCGAACCCTCCATCGTTGCCATCAACAAAGTAACCAATATGCCGGAGGCGGTCGGCAAGGAAGCAAAGGAAATGCTCGGCCGCACGCCCGGCAACATCGTCGCCATCCGCCCGATGAAGGACGGCGTGATCGCCAACTTCGAGGTCACGGAGAAGATGCTCCAGCACTTCATCCGCAAGGCTCATAACGGCAAGTCGTGGGTCAGCCCCCGCGTCGTCATCGGAATACCTAGTGAGATCACGCAGGTCGAGCGCCGGGCGGTCGAGGATTCGGCCTACCGGGCGAAAGCGTCCGAGGTCTATCTCGTCGAGGAGGCGATGTGCGCGGCCATCGGCGCGGGCCTCCCGATCACGGAAGCCTACGGCAACATGATCGTGGACGTCGGCGGCGGCACGACCGACATCGCCGTCATCTCGCTTTCCGGCATCGTCTACTCGCGCGCGGTGCGCGTTGCCGGCAACGAAATGGACGAGGCGATCACACAGTTCATCAAGCGCAAGTACAACCTCCTCATCGGCGAGCGCACCGCCGAAGCGATCAAGATCGAACTCGGCTCGGCGTTCCCGCTCGACGAGCCGCTCTCGATGGATGTGCGCGGACGCAATTTGATCGAAGGCATCCCGAAGACGATCACAATCAGTGACGAGGAAATACGTGAGGCGCTCGCCGATTCGGTCTCGACCATTGTCAACGCGGTGCGCGTCGCGCTCGAACGCACCCCGCCGGAGTTGTCCGCCGACATCGTGGAGCGCGGCATCGTGATGACCGGGGGCGGCGCGCTCCTGAAGAATCTCGACCGCCGCCTCTCGATTGAGACCGGCCTCCCCGTCTCGGTCGCCGAAGACCCGCTCTCGTCGGTCGTGCTCGGTGCCGGCAAGATGCTCTCCGACTTCAATCTCCTGAAGCGCGTCAAATGGGACAACACGCTGACGAGCGGAATGTAAAAGCAGAGGTCAGAGGTCAGTAAAAGAGCAATGCTTCTACTGACCTCTAACCTCTGACCTCCGACCTCTGTTTTATGGCGATACGCACGCAGAAGGAAGTACGCGAGCGCGCCCCGTGGTGGCTGGTGTCGCTGCTCGCGCTCAACCTCGGCCTGATGTCTTTCTACGCCACTGACACGGCGACAAACAAAAACGTCGTCGGGATGTGGCTAGGGGCGGCGGCCTCGTTCTTTCAGCGCCCGGTCTCGTGGGTCGGCGGCGGGAGCGTCGGATTCTTTCAGCACGTGGGGAATTTGCGCCACGCGGCGACGGAGAACGAGGGACTCAAACAAAGGCTTGCCGAAGCGGAAGCCGAATTGCGCGACGCGCGCGCGGCGCGTGACGAAAATGAGCGATTGAAACGCCTGCTGGAGATCAGGGAAGAGGCCGACTACGAGATCGTCCCGGCGCGTGTCATCGCCCGCGACCCGTCGGTCTGGTTCAACAGTTTGACGGTTAATCGCGGCAGCACGTCGGGCATTGAATTGAACATGCCGGTCGCCACGCGTGACGGGATTATCGGGCGCGTCGTCGGCGTCAGCCCGGTGACGGCGCAGGTGATGCTGTTGACGGACGAAAGGGCGGCGGCAGGCGCGGTCGTCGGACGACTCGGTGAATCGAACGCGCTCGGCTCGGTGAGAGGCCTGGCGGAAGACGGCTTGTTGGAGATGCGTTTTGTATCAGGGTTGGAGCCCGTCAAAGAAGGCGATTACGTGGTGACGACGGGTCAGGATGGCATCTACCCGCCGGGCTTGAGCGTCGGCATCGTCGTGAAAATCACTCCGGGGTCGGCGACCTCGCCGCACGAGATTCGGATAAAGCCGAGCGCGCGGCTCGATTCACTCGAAGAAGTGGCGGTCTTGCAATATAAACCGCCGCCGCGCCCCGCGATGGACAGAACTTTGCCGAACGTGGACAAGGGCAGGAAATAGTCATGAGTCTGGAGTCTGAAGTCTGGAGTCGAAAAAAAATTTTTCGCCTTTTCCTCCCGACTTCCGAATCCAGAATCCAGAACTCGCCTATGAAACTAAAGAGCACACTT
>JBPCPQ010000139.1:0-4607 GCA_050999015.1 Pyrinomonadaceae bacterium
GGAACAAATAGCCGCTGAACATCCCGATGACGGGGAGTTCTCCGACGAGGCTATCGAGAACTTTAGTCCAGGCGTTTTCCTCGCGGATTGTCAGCATCGGACGCTCGCCGTCAAGCATTTCGTAGTGTGCTTTCCAGAATGATTTCATGCCCTGACGTTTTACCGAGCCGAGGTAATTGCCAGTCGCGGCGTCGGCGAAGGTATAGCGCGCCGAGAAATCAAATACCCTGTCGGCGTTGATCGTGTAGAGCGGGTGCGCCTGCTCCGCGTCGGCAAAGACGGTGACAGATTCTTTCATTTTGAAAGCCTTCTGCTTGACGTAGAAGACGAGGCCGGACTGTGCGTCGCGCACGCTGATCTGCCGCGCGAGGGCGACTAACTTGAACGAGAGGTGCAGAGGGTATTCCATTACTTGCTCCTTTTTATCCTCAAAGGGGTGCGCTGCTTTCTGTTTGTGGTTACGTATCAATCTTCAATTGGCAATTCAGCTTCCTTCCAAGCCTTCCAGCCGCCCGCCAGCGAATAGACATTGGTGTAGCCCATGCGCTGAAGCATGTCTGTTGCGAGCGCGGAGCGGTAGCCGCCGCCGCAGTAGAGAATCAATTCTGATTCCTTGTCGGGAACGATTGTCTCGATGTCGCGCTCAATGATGCCCTTGCCGAGATGCTCCGCCCCCGCCGCGTGACCGGCCTGCCACTCGTTATCTTCGCGCACGTCAATCAAACGCACCACATCGCCGGACGCCAGCCTGCGGCGTGTTTCCTCGATTGTCACTTCACGAACGCGCGTCTTCGCGTCCTCGACTATTTTTAGAAAGCCTGCGGAATGTTTCATGGTTTTCAACTCACTCGTGAATCGGGTTGTGCGGCGACAAGGGCTGCTGGCGGAACCTTCGCTTGACTTTGGATTTCGCGCGCGATTACATCATAGCTTGCGAAATGTTTTGTGTGGAGGCCTTAATGCGCGGAAAACTTACGGCGGTGGGAGGGTTGCTGTTGACGGCGGTTTGCGTCGCGGCGCTTTCCGGCTGTGTCCGGGAACGAGAGAATCACAGTTCGTCAGGCGGACGGGATGGAGAAGTCGAGGCGGCGCTCAAAGAGGTGCATGCTTTCACCGGCGAGGTCATCAGGAAAGTCGAGTCGGCTGCCGACCCGTCGGCGGGTGTGGGCGAGGCGCAGAGGTATCTCGATGCGAGAAGAACGGACATCAGAACCAAAGTTGACTCACTCCGCAATATTAGCGATGAGCAGTTGAGTGAGGCGATGCGGGGCCGGAAGATGGAGAGCCTGACGGACGATTTTGTGAGCGTCAACAGTTTGCAGATCAAGTTTATGACGAACGCGATGAACGACGCTGTTTTTAAGTCCAAGCTCGAAAAGCTGCTGAACGACTACCGCGCGCGCGTTGATGTGTGACAACGCACATCTCGAAGACAGTCCGCCGGAGAGGCGCGCTCCGAAGTGGAGTAAACGGACGAGACGGACTATAATCTCGCTTTGAAAAGCACCACCAAAACTTATCCGTGTGACGCGAGGGATGTTAAGTCTCTCATTTGTTTCGGAGAGAGGTGCGACCTTGTGACGGGCGGCGATTCAAAAACGCGGCGGAGGACACATCGGTGAAAAGAACAGAGTTGCTCGACAAAGTGCGCGGCGCACATCAGAAACTGATTGTCGCGCTTGATGGATTATCGGAAGACGCGGCGACGCGCGCCGGCCTCACCCCTGAATGGTCAGTCAAGGACGCGCTCGCGCCCATCACCGCGTGGGAAATTGAAGGCGCGCGCAGCATCACAGAAATTCAGGGCGGCACATACAAGCCGCAAAAGTTGAACAAAGAAACGATTGACGCTTTCAACCGCGAGGCTTCGGAGAGCCGCCGCGCGCGTTCGATGAATGAATTACGCGCCGAGTTCGACGCGGCGCACGCCGCGATGGAGCGCGTCCTCGGGTCTCTGCCCGACGAGGTGGACGAATCGTCGCCCGCCTACAAGTTCGCCGAAGGCGTGACCTTCCGGCACCACGCGCACCACGCGGCGCAGATTGAGGAATGGAAGAAAAAACTCAGGTGATAAGTGATGGGTGATAGGTGATAGGAAAATCCTTTCTCTTATCACCCATCACTTATCACCTCTTTTGAGGAGATGGACATTGGCGACAGAACAGTTTGACGTGACGATTATCGGGGGCGGCCCCGGCGGTTATGTGGCGGCGATTCGCGGCTCCCAGTTGGGTCTGAAAATCGCGCTCGTCGAAAAGGATAAGCGGCTCGGTGGCACGTGCGGTTTGCGCGGCTGCATCCCGACGAAACAACTCCTGATGTCGGCGCACATCTACGAACAGATGCAGCACGCCGCCGACTTCGGCGTGCAGGCATCGGAAATTAAGCTCGCCTTTGCCGATGTGCAGAAGCGCAAGGACAAGGTCGTGATGAAAAACTCGAAGGGCGTCGAGTTTTTGATGAAGAAGAACAAGGTAACGGTTTTCAACGGCTACGGAAAGTTGCAACTTCCCGGCAAAATCGAAGTGACAATGGACGGCGGAAAGACTGAGACAATCGAGACGAAGAACATCATCATCGCCACAGGGTCGGTCGTCCGCCCCATTCCCGGCTTCGAGACCGATGGCGCGCGCGTCGTCAACAGCGACCACGTTCTTGAGTTGAAGGAAGTCCCGAAGTCAATGATCGTGATGGGCGCGGGCGCGGTCGGCGTCGAGTTTGCGAGCGTCTATTCGCGCTTCGGCTGCGACACGACGCTTGTCGAGTTGATGCCGCGCCTTCTGCCGCTCGAAGACGAAGAGGTTTCCGTTGAGTTGGCGAAGTCGTTCCGCAAGCGCGGCATCAAGCAGCAACTCGACACGAAATTGGAAAAGCTGGAGAAGACTGATAAAGGCATCAAGCTGACCGGCAAGACTTCTAAAGGTGAGGCGGTGACGCTCGAAGCCGAGATGCTTCTCGTCGCGGTCGGGCGCATGCCGTTCATCGAGGGTCTCGGACTCGAAGGCACGAAGATCAAAGTGGAGCGCGGCGCGATTCAGGTTGATGAGTTTTTGCACACCGGCGAGCCGAACGTCTACGCCATCGGCGACGTGATTCCGACGCCGTGGCTCGCGCACCTCGCGTCAAAGGAAGGCATCCTCGCCGTCGAGCAGATCGCCGGGCAGAAGGCGCACCCGATTAATTTGCGTCACGTGCCGTCGTGTACTTACTGCGACCCCGAGGTTGCGTCCGTCGGCCTCACGGAGAAAAAGGCGCGCGAGGAAGGCTACGACGTGAAGGTGGCGAAGTTTCCGTTCTCGGCCTCCGGCAAAGCGCGCATCCTCGGCGAAGAAGAAGGCTTCGTAAAGATCGTCAGCGAAACGAAGTACGACGAACTGCTCGGCGTCCACATCATCGGGCCGCACGCGACGGAGTTAATCGCCGAAGCCTGCGTGGCGATGCAACTCGAATCAACGGCGGAAGAATTGGGGGGCACAATGCACGCTCACCCCACCATCTCCGAGTCCGTGATGGAAGCCGCCGAAGGCATTCACGGATTGACGATACACATGTGATGGAGCAGTGGTCAGTGGTCGGTGGTCAGTAAGAATCGCTGAGCACAAGTCGCTCGACTGACTACTGACCACCGACCACTGTTTATATGAAAAAGGAAACACAGCGAAAGAACACGCGCGCGACGAATGAAGGCAGGAAGGGCGGCGTCGCTGCCGAGAACGGAAAGAAAAGTATTGACGCGCCGGTGAATGATGCGGGCGACCTTGTGTGTACGACGGAGACGACGCTGAAGCCGGAGCAGATGCTTGAGCTTTACCGCTATTTGAAGTTGACGCGGATGGTCGAGGAGCGGCTCGTTAATCTTTACCGGCAGACGAAAATCGTCGGCGGCGTGTTCCGCTCGCTCGGGCAGGAAGCGACGGCGGTCGGTACTTGTTACGCGCTCGAAGAGCAGGATTTCATTTCGCCTTTGATCCGCGATTTGGGCGCGGTGCTTGTCAAAGGTATTCGCCCGCGCGAGATTTTCGCGCAGTACATGGCTAAGGCGTGGGGGCCTTCGGAGGGGCGCGACCTCAACATCCATTTCGGCGACATGTCGAAGGGATTCGTCGGCCCGATTTCGCATCTCGGCGACATGATTCCGGTGATGACCGGCATCGCGCTCGGAGCGCGCATGCAAAATAAAAATTTGGTTGCGGTCGCCTACATCGGTGACGGAGGAATGAGCACCGGCGCTTTTCACGAAGGCTTGAACTTCGCCGCCGTGCAGCGTCTGCCCGTGATTGTTATTGCGGAGCATAATTGGTATGCCTACTCGACGCCGACCTCGAAACAAACGCTGGTTGAGAACCTCGCCGACAAGGCCGCCGGCTATGGGATTCCGGGGCACATCGTTGACGGCAACGACGTCGTCGCCTGCTACGAAGTCACAAAAAAGGCGGCGGAGTTCGCGCGCGGTGGCGGCGGCGCGGTGCTGATCGAAGCTAAGACCTACCGACGCAAAGGCCACGCCGAGCACGACGACCAGAGATACTTGCCTGCGGGAGAGCTTGAAGAGTGGGAAAGAAAAGACCCGATTGATCGCTATGAGCGACACCTGATTTCGCAGAGCG
>JBPCPQ010000324.1:0-2757 GCA_050999015.1 Pyrinomonadaceae bacterium
CGAGCAGGGGCGCGAGGAGGGAGACGAGACGCGCGTACCACGCCTTCGCTTCCCACATTCCCTCGCCGGTTGTGCCCGCCGCCTGCTCCAGCCAGCGGCGCGGAATCTGATGTGCAACCAACACGGGAACGAGCGACGCAAGCGACGCGGTCGCGGCGATGACCGTGAGTTTTACCGCCATCACCGCCGGCAACTGTGTCGCGTCGAACCAACCTTCCGGGGCGGACGCGGGAGACAGTGCGCCGGTCAGAAGAATCGTCAGCAGCACTCCGATTGAAAGCACGCACATCGTCGCCGCGACGTAAACGGCGGACGAAAAAACGCGCAACGTGAGTTGTAAATCGCGCGCGAGTTGGGCGGCGACTGTGGCATCCAAACGACGGCGAAGAAAACGCGCGCCGAATAAGCTCCAATGCTCCGTACTCTGCAAGCGCTTCGCGTATTCGATGTCGGCGGCACGCCACCGCGCATGTGAGATGCGCGCAATCAAATACAACACAACCGTCCACACCGCCGCGCCGATCAGCAGGGGAGCGCGGTAATTCCACAATGCCGCAACGGGTTTGAGAATCAACACCAGCAACAGCGCGGCGACAATGACGGCGGGCAGAAGAAGCAGCGCGGCGACGATTGCCGCGCCCGCGTCGCGCGCGTGTCCCCAGTGAATCCAGTTGAGCGCCGCCAGCATTTCGGCGAGCGCAATCAGCGCCGCGAAGAGCAGCACCGCCGCGACGATTGCCGCATTAAACATTCCGTCACTGACAATCAGCGAGCGGGCGATTAGCACGACAATTCCGACGAGCGCGGCGCGAGACAGGCGTTTCATGAGCGCCGCGTGAAAGTGTGTCTCGAGCGTTACCGGCAATGCTTCGAGCGACGACTCGGCGCGGCGCAAATGAAAGATGTCGGCACTCGCGCGCGACAAGCCGAGGAGGATCAATCCCGCCACAAACAGCGCGGCAAGCGAAACATTCGTCAACGTCGAGAAACTCCACTCCGGCGCATCACCCGCCGCTCGCACCGCCGCCGCATACGTCCCCCCCAGCACCATCGGCGTCAGGATCAAAAGGGAATACAAATGCTGCCGCGCCCATCGCACTTGTTCGCGGATGCTTGCGCCGACGATGAGTTGGAGTTGTTTCATAGGAATTTTGTTGGTAGTGGCTCGACGCAAAGAAAAGCAGGCAGAAGCCCGCGCGTTACCAAGGGCAATGGGGGACGGGGAGACGGGTTTTCTTCTGCCGACCCCCGGCCCCCGTCCCCTCTTTTGATTCATCCTTCATCGTTCACCTTTTCCCTTTCCCCATTCCCCTTTAGTTTCAGCTTCGGCGATGCGTCTTTCCAATACCAGTTCGGGCGCGAAGTTTTCGATCTGAAGAAAATACTCGGCGGCTCTTTCAAGCGCGACCTGCGGGATGAGGCCGACGATTTCACTCTCGGCGATCTCGACGCCCCAGCGCTCGGCCTCGCGCCGCACAGCCTCGAAAGCGTGATGCAATTGGGTCAGTTCAGGGCGCACGAGATTCATCGAAACCTGCACCATCCCGCGCTCACGGAGTTCGAGACCGAGCGCTTTCAGATAACGCAATCCGCCGTCGCGCCCGCGCACCGCCCGCGCGATCTTGCGGGCGATGGCGACATCGGTCGTGCGCAAGTTGATGTTATAGGCGACGAGGGGGTGACGCGCGCCGACAGCAATCGCACCGGCGCTTTCATGCACGCGCGCTTCCCCCGCGTCCGGCGCGCGCTCCGGCACCGTTTCAATCTCGTCGCGTAGTTGTTCAAAACCTCGCCGCCGCACATCTTCCAGATTCACACGATCAGCGCGCCGCGCCGCGTGCTCATAGAAGTAAACCGGAATCTTCAGTTCGCGCGCGATCCGCTCGCCCGCTCGATGCGCTATCTCGACGCATTCATCCATCGTCACGCCGCGCACCGGCACAAACGGCAGCACGTCGGTCGCGCCGATGCGCGGGTGCTGGCCCGTGTGTTTGCGCAAATCAATCAACTCCGCCGCGCGCCCGACCACGCGCACCGCCGCTTCGATAATCACTTCGGGACTCGCCACGAAAGTAATCACCGAGCGGTTGTGATCCGCATCCACGTGACGACCGAGCACCAGCGCGCCGTCAATTGACGCAATCGCCTCTTCGAGCCGCGCGATCACCTCTGCCCGGCGGCCTTCACTAAAGTTCGGCACACATTCAACGATGCGATCCATCTTCCTCGCTCACCCTTCGCCCCTCTGTTCAAAGGCAGCGCCGCGTTCTGCAAATCCGGCTGATTTCCCGCTTTTCTAATGACCTCTCGGCTTTGCCTTTGTGCCGACCTTCATCGCTTTCCTTTTGGTGCCGCTCCGGCGCGCGTCTTTATGGCGCTCTTGGGCGGCCTGCCGGGCCGGCGCTCGATTTTGGCGACTGCCTTCAGCACATTTTCCTCGATGGCGTAATCCCTGCCGAGGTGGTGCGCCGGCAATTGTCCCGCGTGAATCATCGCTCGCACGCGCCGGTCGCTGACGCCCAGCACGGCAGCGGCTTGTTTCGTCGTTAGTAGTTTCATAATCAATCTTATACACGACGGAGATTTATTCCGCAACAGGCATGTTTGCAAGCGCGATTACCGTGCCCCAAACAGCGCGACGGGACACGCCCTAAAAAAATCCGTGTGAGGTGATTCATTTCCGGCGCTCCTTCCGCGTTAGGTAAGTGAAGGCGGCAATCGTGCCAGCCTCATTATTATTTTTTGGAGGATCATGAT
>JBPCPQ010000298.1:0-11122 GCA_050999015.1 Pyrinomonadaceae bacterium
GGGTGATACCGAACGCGATTGTCACCGTGCGCTCGGCGGAACTGAGCGTCGAGCGCACCGCCACGACTTCTGAGGAAGGCGTCTATACCGTCGTGCAACTGCGCCCCAGCACGTACACCGTGACGGCGGCGCAGCAGGGGTTCAGTACCGCTAATGTTCCTGAGTTGGTGCTCGGCGTCGGTCAATCGCGCACGCTCGACATCGAGTTGGCGGCGGGGGCGATCACGGATCAAGTGACGGTGACGGCCGCCGCCGAAGCGGCGACCCTCGACACCAGTTCCGCCCGCCTCGGCGCGAACGTCACGGCGCGCGAGGTGGAAGAACTTCCCGTCAACGGGCGCAACGTCTCGCAGCTTTACGTCCTCGCGCCGGGGGCGACCAACACCGGCACCGGCAACTTCAGCGAGATTCGCTTCAACGCGCGCTCCAACGAACAAAACCAATCGCGGCTCGACGGCATCGAGAGCACGGCGGTGTGGGATGCTTCGCCCGGCTACCTGACGGTGCAGGGGTCGCAGTTCCGCCTGCAAACGTCGCTCGAAAACATTCAGGAGTTTCGCGTTGACTCATCGAACTACCCGGCGGAGTACGGCACCGGCACAGGCGGGCAGATCAACATCATCGGCCAATCGGGATCGAACAGTTTTCGCGGCTCGCTCTTTCACTACTTCCGCAACGACGTGCTCGACGCGCGCAACTTCTTCGACGGTGCTGACAAATCAAAGCTCCGCCTCAACCAATTCGGCGGGAGCCTCGGCGGGCGGATCATTCGTGACCGCTTGTTCTTCTTCGGCAGCTACGAAGGTCTGCGCCAGCGCGCCGGCTTCAATAACATCGAGTTAACTCCTTCGACTCTCACCCGCGACTTCATCGCTTCGGGCGGCGTCACTAACGCGGCGCAGTTGTTCCCCAACTCGACGAACACCGGCACGACCGTAACGGCGGCGGATCAATTGCGCGTGCAGGCCTTGCGCGACACTGGCGCGATCAACGCTTTTCCAACTGGGTCGGGTGCTTTCCTGCTTGGCGGTCTCGCTCAGTTCGTCCAGACGAATCGCGTCGCGCAACTCGACGAAGACGCTTTCAGCGTGCGCTTTGATGGAATCATCAGCAGCCGCTTCAACGTCTACGGACGCTACCAGCGCGATCAGGGAGACTTGATTTCGCCGGACGGAACGACGGGACGCGATTTAGTCGCCACACAAAAGCCCGATAATTTCGTCGTGTCGCTGCAACAGGTTTACGGCGGCTCCGTCGTCAACGAAACCAAGTTCGGCATCAACCGTTCGCCGACAACACTGGCGACCTCCGTCCCGTCCGTCTCCGGCTTGAGCGGCCTCGACTTGACGACGACGGCTTTCAACCTTTCGGGCAGCATCGTGCAGGCGGGCGTCAACGGCAGTGCGCCGGTGAGCGTCGCCGGCCCCGGCGGTCTGACTCGTCAATCCTCCGCCGGCAACGGGCGGGCGCAACCGATTAACGGACGCTCTTACTCGTTGATTGATAATTTGTCGGTCACGCGCGGCAACCACGCGCTGAAATTCGGCGGTGAGATTCGGCGGGTTCTTGTTGACTTCGACCAACTCGGCGGCGTGCAGCTTACCTATGGCAGCGTCGGCGACTTCGCCCTCAACCGTAATTTGACCATCGCCTCCATCGGCGATCTGTCCGCGCCGGGCGACTTCCGCGTTGCCACGAACCCTTTCACCACGATCAGCCGCCCGCTCAGCGGCGACCATCACGGACGCCAGCACTACTTGATCGGCTACGCTCAGGACGAGTGGCGACTCCGACAGAACTTTACGATTAACTTCGGCCTGCGCTACGAGTTTTATTCGGTGAACCGCGAGCAGGACGACCGCGCGGTTCTCTTCGACGTTGGGCAGGGACGATTAGTTGATCCGTCCACCAAATTCTACACGGCGAAGAAGGGCAACTTCGGGCCGCGCCTCGCTTTCACCTACGCCCCCGCGCGCTTCAACAACAAGACGGTGATTCGCGTCGGCGGCGGTTTGTACTTCGGCCCCGGTCAGTACGAAGACTTGATTCAGCCGATTGAATCCGATGTCTTCCGCACCACCACGACGGTCGCCAACGGACTGACTACGACGAACGCCGTCTTCGGCACCGGCCCGACGATTCTCCAATCGTTCACGCCGCGCGCTTACGACGTGAACGGCTACAGCGTGCCGGAGCGCGTCGGACAATACGGCGCGTCAATTCAGCAGGAACTGCCGGGCAACACCGTGCTCACCGTAGCTTACGTCGGCAGTCAGGGACGCAATTTGTTTCAGCGCAACATCACCAACCGCATTCTGCCGGGCGTCGCGGACATCGTCGGCGGTGGCACAACGGCGCTTCCCGCCGGCGTCGGCATCATCAACCGCCGGGCGACCGCCGGCGGCCCCGTCGTCGCGGTGACGACCGTGCGCGAGTACGACCTGATTAACCAGAGCCTGAATGCGACGACCGGCGAAATCTCCGCCGCGAACGGCTCAATCGTGCGACCCTTCGGCGAGATTGATTACAAGACGAGCGGCGGGCGCGACAGTTACAACGCGATGCAAGTCACCATCAATCGCCGCTTCTCCGCCGGCCTGACACTCGGCGGGCAGTACCAGTGGGGCCACAGCATCGGCACGACGCAAGGCTCGAACGAAGCGCAGACTTCGCAGAACCCTTACAACTTCAACGAGGAGCGCGGCAACAACACCTTCGACATCCGCCACAGCACCAACTTCAGCGCGCTTTACGAACTGCCGATTGGCGAGAATCGCACCTTCGATCTCGGCGGCGCAGGCAACACAATCTTTCGCGGCCTGCAAATCGGCGGCATCTACAACGGACGTTCCGGCAAGCCGCTCGACCTTCGCATCACGCGCGCCGACGTGGTGATTCAGTGCGTCAACGCGGCGGGCTGTGGCCCGACCAATTCCGTGGCGAACGGCACGGTCGGACGCTTCACTGCGCCGTCGGCCACGTCACCTCTGCCTGTGGGCTACATCGCCGTCATCAACACGCCCGGCGGCAGCGCGACGCGCAACACCCGGCGTCCCGACTTGGTCGCCGGCGTCAACCCTTATCTGAACAACGACCTCCGCTTCCTCAACCCGGCGGCGTTCACGATTCCGCGGCCGGGCACCTACGGCAACCTCTCGCGCAACGCGCTCTACGGCCCGACCTTCCACCAATTTGATTTGACGTTGCAGAAGCGTTTCCCGATCACGGAGACGACGAATATCGAATTTCGCACAGAGATTTACAACCTCTTCAACCGCGCGAATTTCGACAACCCGCCGGCGACGATTGTGGAGAGTCTGCCGACGATTTCCTCAACGGGCGTTCCGGCGGCGGCCTTCGTGCAGCCGGGGCAGCCGATCACCGACATCCGCGCGGGCAACTTCGGGTTGATTAACTCGACCGTCGGGCGCACGGTCGGACTCGGCACGAACCGGCAGATTCAGTTCGCGCTGCGTCTCAACTTCTGAGAGCGGTGACGGGCGACGGACGGCAAGAAAGAACTCTCCTTCTCGCCGCCCGTCACCCGTCCACTATCGCCCTTCACACGTCATAGCGTCACAAGATGCTCGTCACTCATCACCGGCTATGGTTTGCGTATGATTAACGAACCAACGACGCTCGCACCGCGCGAGCCACGGGACGAACGCAACGGAGCGATCAACGTCTACGACGACGGGCGATTGCGCGTCGAGCACGATAATTACTACGTCAGCCTTGACGGGCATTCTCTGAAACTGCCGCGCAAAGAGTTTTTGATTATGTCGCGCCTCGCGCGTAATCCCGAAAGGGTGGTTCCCGCCGAGGAGATTTGGCAGCACGGGTGGGGGCGGCGCTCCCCACTCAATGCCGAGAGTCTGCACGTTCACATTTATCGCCTGCGCCGCCGCATTGAGCCTTACGGATTGCACATCGAAACGATGGTCAACGTCGGCTATCGTCTGATGATCGGGCGGTCGGCTAACGGCTCGTGAGCGGCGCTCAGCCTGCCGCCCCCGCGCCGAAAACTCATGTTTCAGCTTTAGTTCAGATGCGTGTAATATGCTCCGCATAAGCTAGGCAACTCAATCCTATTCTTTTACGGAAGCGTCATTGACATGCGACACGCCACATCGTGCCCTCTCGTCATGTGCTTATTTTTCGTCTGCTGCTGTGCCTCACCCGCCTTCGCGCAATCACCGGCGGCGCATGTGAGCAATAGTAGCGACGAGACTTTGTCCGCGACTGCGAGCAGGGGCGGAGATGCCAAGACTTCTGAAATGGACGAGGTACGGCGACAATTGCGCGAGCAGCGCGAAGAGATTGAGCGGCTACGCGCCGAACTCACCGAACAGATGCGCCTGATTAGTGAGTTGCGCGCCGCGCGCGCCGGGGCGAAAGAACAAGCGGCGTCGCCTTCAGCCGACGCGATTCAACCGGCAAGCCTCGCGGCGACAACAACTGCGCAACAGACGCCGCCGCAGAGCAGTGCGCCTAATGATCCGAAGAGCACCCAAATCGAAGAACGAATCGGGGGCGCCGAGGCCCAAGCTAAGAAGACGAGCGAGGCGCTCACCAAGCAGCTCGGCTCGATCAGCTTCAGCGGCGACATCCGTCTCCGTTATGAATCGTTCTACGGATTGCTGAACACGCAGCCGAACGCCGCCGATCCCTCAATCGTCGGCAACGAATTATCGCCGCGCCACCGGGGGCGCGTCCGGGCGCGGCTCGCCTTGCGCGGACAGATCAATAAAGAATTTGAGTGGGGATTGCGGCTCTCCACCGGCGGCCTCGCCGACAACATCTCGACCAACCAAACACTGACCGACTTTTACAACCGCAAGCAGTTCGCGCTCGATCAGGCCTTCGTCACGTATAAGCCGACGCGCGTGCCGGGTCTCGTGTTGCAGGGCGGAAAATTCGAGAAGCCGTGGCTGTATACCGAGATGACGTTTGACAACGACCTTCAGGTGGAAGGCATCAGCGAATCTTACTCGCGCGACTTCAAAAACTCGGCGCTGAAAAATCTGACCTTCGTCGCGTGGCAACTGCCCTTCCTCGAACGCAACTCGGCCTTCGTGCGCAACGCGAACGGCACGGTCAACGTCGAGCAATCAAGGCGCGGCGGGCGTGACCTCGCGCTCTACGGGGGGCAGTTACAGGCGCGTCTGCAACCGGGGGTGAAAACCGCTCTGACACTTTCCGCCGCCGACCATTACTTTTCCGGCACACAGTTCATCACGCCGATTCAGTTCTTCGGGAATCAACTTCAACTTCCCGTCACGGTGACAATTCCGGCGACCGCGACGGGCCCGGCGCAAACCCTGACCGGACAGGCGACCATTGCGCGCGATCTGCTCGTCGCCGGTAACGGCAATTTGGGACTGACGACGGCGACCAATAATGCCGTCAACGTAGACGGGCGGCTCGCGTCGGGCTATAACCTCGTTGATTTAATCGGACGCCTCGACCTGACGCACAACGAGCGTTTCCCGGTGACGCTGCTCTTTAACTTCGTCACTAACACGCAGGCGCGCGACGTTGTAGCAGCGGGCGCGGGTGGCTCTACAGTCCGCTTCGCCAATAACGAGAGCAACGGCTACTGGGCTGAAGTTCAAGTCGGCAAGACGCGCGAGCGCGGCGACTTGCTTTTGGGCTACACGTTCGTGCGTGTCGAAAAGGATGCCGTGCTGACGCCTTTTAACTTCAGCGACGTCGGCCAGCAATCTGACGTGCGCGTGCAGCGTTTCGCTTTCGCCTACGCCGCCGATCCGCGCGTCACGTTGTCGCTGACGGGAATCGTTACGAGTCTCCCGAACGGCCTGCGCGGCGTCTTCGGCGCGACACCGCCGGGATCGCTCAACCGCCCGAGCACGCGCCTGCAGTTGGACACAGTTTTTCGTTTTTAGTTTAGCAGCGATGACGTAAACAAAAGGATGTGCTGACGGCTGATCGCCGACGGCCACTTTGAGGAGAACATTTTAGAATGATTCACTTGAGAAAAACCTCGCGCGCAACGACTGCGCTGCTGCTCACAGGCGTCGTCTCACTGGCGCTCGCTTGCAGCCCCGCGCGCGACGGCGCGACGACGACAAGCTCCGGCGCAGCGACCGGGGGCGTCGTCAGGCTTCAGGGCGCGGGCGCGACCTTCCCGAATCCGCTCTACCAAAAATGGCTGAGCGAGTACGGCAAAACCAACGCGAACGCGCAGATTGATTACCAGTCGGTCGGGTCGGGCGCGGGCATCAAGCAGATTCAGGAACAGACGATTGACTTCGGCGGGACGGACAAGCCGATGAACGACGAAGAATTGAAGAAGGCCCCCGGCGAATTGCTGCACATCCCGACTGTTCTCGGCGCGGTCGTCGTGACGTACAACCTGCAGGGCGTCACAGAGACTTTGAGTTTCTCGCCCGATGTACTGACGGACATCTTCCTCGGCAAGATCACGAAGTGGAACGACGCGCGCATCAAGGCCGACAGCGCGACGATCAACCTGCCTGACGCGCCGATTACTGTTGTGCATCGTTCGGACGGCAGCGGCACGACCGCCGTCTTCACCGATTACCTGTCGAAGGTGAGTCCCGAATGGAAAGAAAAAGTGAGCACGGGAGTGTCGGTGAGTTGGCCGACGGGGCAGGGCGGGAAAGGCAACGAGGGCGTCACCGCGCAGGTCAAGGCGCAGCCGAACACCATCGGCTACGTCGAGCTGGCTTACGCCGAACAGAATAAGCTGCCAATCGCGCGCCTGAAGAATAAAGCGGGGCAGTTCGTCACGCCGACGCTCGACGCCGTGACCGCCGCCGCCGCCGAATCACTCGCGGCGACGCCGGAGGACATGAGAGTTTCGATCACCGACGCGGCGGGCGCGTCTGCTTACCCGATTGCGAGCTACACGTACATCCTCGTTTACAAGGATCAGAAGGACGCCGCCAAAGGTAAGGCGCTCGTTGACTTCCTCTGGTGGGCCGTCCACGACGGCGAACGGTACACGAAGGATTTACTCTACGCGCCGCTCCCCGCCGAAGTTGTGCGACGCGTTGAAACGAAGCTCAACTCAGTGACTTCGGGCGGCAAGCCACTGCGACAGTGAAGGATGAACGATGAAACGGAAGAAGGACGCGGGGAGTGGGCGACGCGGCGACGCGGCGATCAGCGTCTTACTCGCCGCGTCTCCCTCTCTTCGTGTCCCCGCGTCTTCTGCTTCATCCTTCATCCTTCCGCCTTCATCCTTTGATTGTTATGGCTAATCCGACGCCAACGCTTCCGACCCCGACCTCGGCCTACGGCGCCAGCTCACGCGCGTGGAGTTGGCGTCGCACCTTGTCACCGACGGGCAACATGGGCGACGCGGTTTTTCGCGCGTTGCTGTTCGGCAGCGCCTTCGTCCTACTTTTGATTTTCGGGGCGATGATCGCCGCGATTGCGTCAAACTCGGTGCCCTCGATGCGCGCGTTCGGATTTGGCTTTCTAACAAGCCAAGTGTGGAGTCCGATCCGGGGCGAGTTCGGCGCGCTGCCGTTCATCTACGGCACGGTGATGTCGTCACTCATCGCGCTCGTCATTAGCGTGCCGCTCTCGCTTGGCGTCGCCGTCTTTCTCGTCGAACAGGCCCCGCGCCGCCTCGCGCGCCCTGTCACTTTTCTCGTCGAGTTGTTAGCCGCGATTCCTTCCGTAGTATTTGGACTGTGGGGCATCTTTGTGCTCGCGCCTTTTTTGCGCGAACACATTCAGCCGCCGCTCGCCAGTTGGTTCGGTTGGCTGCCGCTCTTTCAGGGAACGGTGACGGGCATCGGTTTGCTCACCGGCGGGATCATCCTTGCGATCATGATTACGCCGATTATTTCGGCGGTGGTCAGAGACGTGCTCGCGGCGGTGCCGATGTCGCAACGCGAGGCGGCACTCGCTTTGGGCGCGACGAAGTGGGAAACGACGCGCGTCGTCT
This sequence comes from Pyrinomonadaceae bacterium, assembly GCA_050999015.1. Taxonomy (GTDB): domain Bacteria; phylum Acidobacteriota; class Blastocatellia; order Pyrinomonadales; family Pyrinomonadaceae; genus JBPCPQ01. Next base: position 7,943 of record JBPCPQ010000298.1, read on the forward strand.
TGGCGAACGGCGGCCCCGGCATCGCGGGCGCGATCATCTTGGGGCTGGGGCGCGCGATTGGCGAGACGATGGCGGTGACGATGCTGATCGGCAACCGCCCGCAAATCAGTCTGTCGCTCTTCGAGCCGTCTTACACCATCGCGTCGGTGTTAGCTAACGAGTTCACCGAGGCGAGCGACGAATTGTATTTGAGCGCGCTCATCCAGTTGGGTCTAATTCTGTTCCTCGTCACCTTCGTCATCAACGCCGTTGCGCGCGTGCTCGTGTGGAGCGTCACGCGCGGCACGAGCGGCACTGCGAGAGCTTGAGATAAAGATGTCAGCTTCCGTCCAGACTGCCGACACCAAACGCCGCGCGGTGAGCGGCGTGATGACGACGCTCACTGCGGCCTGTGCGCTTTTCGCCGTGACGATGCTCGTGCTGATTCTCGGCTACATCGCGCTTCGCGGAATCGGGTCGCTGAACCTTCAATTCCTGATTGACACACCGAAGCCAATCGGCGAGGGCGGCGGCATCGGCAACGCGATTCTAGGTTCGCTCGTGCTGCTCGCGTTGGCCTCAATCATCGGCCTGCCGCTCGGCATTGCGACCGGAATTTACCTCGCCGAATTTGGCAGTGGTAAATTCGCTGGGATCGTCCGCTTCATCGCCGACACGCTGACCGGCGTTCCGTCAATCGTCGTCGGCGTTTTCGTCTACACGATCATTGTGCTTCCGATGAAGCATTTCTCGGCGCTGGCGGGCGGCATCGCGCTGGCGGTCATCATGATCCCGATTGTCGCGCGCACCACCGAAGAAATGATTCGCCTCGTGCCGGCGAGTTTGCGCGAAGGGGCGCTCGCTTTGGGAGCGCCGCAGTGGCGGGTGACGATGGGCGTCGTTCTTCCGGCGGCGGCCTCCGGCATTGCCACCGGCGCGATGCTCGCCGTCGCGCGCGTTTCCGGCGAGACAGCGCCACTCCTGTTCACCGCGCTGAACTACAAGTTTTTCAACTTCTACTTGGACGAGCCGATTGCGTCTTTGACCGTGCAGATTTATAACTACTCAATCTCCCCCTATGAGGAGTGGCACTCGCTGGCGTGGGCTGCAACGCTCGTGTTGATGGCGCAGATTCTCGTCATCAACATCATCGTCCGCTTCTTCACGAGGAGAAAATTCTGAAAGGCAGTTTTCAGTTTTGAGTTTTGAGTTTTCAGTAGCCGGTAATGTTGAGTATCAAATCATGTATAACCAGCCAACCGTTCTCTTGCTGAAAACTGAAAACTCAAAACTCAAAATTGTTCACTGATTTTATGTCCACACCAATCACCGCCCCGACGCCGACGGTTGTGCCGCGCGGCAACACCGAACAAAGGCAGCCCGGCGACAAGCCGCTGCCGATGAAGATCACCGTGCGCGGCCTCGACTTTTTTTATGGCCGCGCGCAGGCACTTCACGACATCTCGCTCGACATCCCGGAGCGCGTCGTGATGGCGTTCATCGGGCCTTCGGGGTGCGGCAAGTCCACGTTCCTGCGCACCCTCAACCGGATGAACGACACCATTCCGGGGACGCGCGTCGAAGGCAAGATAATGATGGACGGCGAAGATATTTACTCTCCCGGCATGGATGTCGTTGATTTGCGCCGCCGGGTCGGGATGGTCTTTCAGAAGTCGAATCCGTTCCCGAAATCCATCTTCGATAACGTCGCCTACGGGTTGCGTATCAACCAGCTAACGAAAACGAAAGACGAATTGCAGGCCCGCGTCCAGCAGGCGCTCGAAGACGCGGCGCTGTGGGGGGAAGTGAAGGATCGTTTGAAATCTTCCGCGCTCGGCTTATCGGGCGGGCAGCAGCAGCGCCTGTGCATCGCGCGCGCGCTCGCGGTGCGCCCCGAAGTGGTGCTGATGGACGAACCGGCCTCGGCCCTTGACCCGATTGCGACGCAGAAAATCGAAGAACTGATCGTCGAACTCAAGAAGCAGTACACCATCGTGATCGTGACGCATAACATGCAGCAGGCCGCGCGCGTCTCCGACCGGACGGCCTTCTTCTGGCTCGGCAAGCTGATCGAAGTGAGCGCGACCGAGAAAATGTTTACTAATCCCAACGACAAGTTGACCGAGGACTACATCACCGGGCGATTCGGCTGAGAGGAAAGAAGATTTGTAAATTTCAGATTTTGAAATTTTAAAATCGAAATCCTCACATTTGGAATCGTGTCGTAAGCTCTGAGAGTAAGATTTAAGTGAAAGGGGGTTCGACGGATTTTCAATCGGCAATCGAAAATCCGAAATCAACCTTATGGAATTACACCGCAGACTTGACGACGAGCTTGACTCGCTGCGCGACCGTATTCTGCTGCTCGGCGGCGAGACCGAGCGGGCGTTGCAGCGCGCAATGTACGCCCTCACCGAGCGCGACAGCACCGCCGCGCGCGACGTGCTCGACGGCGACGACGACATTGACCAACTGGAGGTCGAGATTGATCGCATCTGTATTGACGTGCTGGCGCTCCGGCAGCCGGCGGCGCGCGATTTGCGCTTCGTCGTCTCCGTCGCAAAGATCACGCCGATCCTCGAACGCATCGCCGACCACGCCTGCAACATCGCCCGCGCCGCGATTGACCTCAACGACGAACCTCAGTTGAAGCCTTACGTAGATTTGCCGCGAATGGCCGAGCACGCCTCGCAGATGCTGCGCGCCGCGCTCGACGCCTTCACTTCCGGCGACGCCTTAGCCGCCCGCGCGGTGATTGACCGCGACGATGAGATTGACGAGATGTATAACCACATCTTCCACGACCTAATCGAAATGATGGTGAGCAACCCCGGCACCACCACCCGCGCCGCGCGTCTGATGTTCGTCGCCAAACATCTCGAGCGCGTCGGCGATTACGTCACCGACATTTGCGAGCTGACCGTCTACATGACCGAAGCCGCCGTGATTAAACACAGCAACTAAGGAAGGGATGAGGGCGGAGGGATGAGGGAAGAGGGATGGACAAAGACAAATTCTTCTTTTCCTCCTTCCTCCCTCCACCCCCACCCCCAAGACTCCAGACTTGAGCTATGACAAAACCAGTGCTGATCGTCGAAGACGACCCGGACATCGCCGAGGGGCTGCGTTACAACCTTGAGCGCGAGGGGCTGGAGACGCGCGTCGCGCTGACGGGTGAGCAGGGTTTGCAAGCCGCGCTCG
>JBPCPQ010000422.1:0-7611 GCA_050999015.1 Pyrinomonadaceae bacterium
GTCCGCGTCCTGACGGGACGCCGGAACGGTTCAGCTTTTCCCTGCGCCCTTTCAGGGGGCGCATATATGTTGGCCTGTCTTCCGGTGGTTGCACCACCGGCTAATCTCCGCTGCGCCTTCGGCGCAAAGCATTTTCTTGAACTCTATAGCTTAAAAAATAAAGGAGCACGATTCATGACATCGTGCTCCCTCAAACTTTACCTTTGCGAAGCGCCGTCTTCAATCGCGCACAACCATTGTGCCCGACAGATGGTCGTGCGCCGCGCGACCCTCGGCGTCGAGCAACGCGTAGAGAAAGCCAAGTCCGAATGCCGCGAGCGACATAATGTAGGCCACCGCACGGCGGACGGATTGTCCCGTCGCCGGCACCATCGCCGTGCGAACGTCAACGACGCGAAGCGACAGTAACCACATCCCGAACGTGCGCCCGGCGAGTCCGGTCGAAACGACCATGTACAGCAGCATCAGCGTGACAACGATGCCGACCATCGAGCCGGCGACTCGCGCGTCAGACCAAGCGCCGCTTGTCAGCTCAATAATGGCGGCGAACGGCGACGCGATGAAAGTGATTACTACCAAATCTATGACGCCCCCGACAAAGCGCGCGGTCAGCGGCGCGCGGTCGTCCAGAGGCTTTTCGGAAGATTTCGCCGAGGCATGCATTTCCGCTTCGCGGCGCTCCAGCCAGTTATCGTCAATGACCCCCGCAGAGACGCGACGGGGAACGGGTTTATTCGTCGTCTCGACGAGCGGCGGGCTGACAACAGACTCGTTCGCTCGTGCGACGGATGCGGGCGAGGCGACGGGCGCGGGGATTGCAGCGGGAAGGGGCGACGCGACGGATGCCTCGATTTCTTTCGCCGCAAAGATTGGGGCGGAGGTTCCTAACAGCGACTCAGGCTGAGATACGGGCTGAGCTTCGATTTTCGGCGGTTGAACGGATTGGACGATGATGAGGCCGGACGGACGCGGAGCTTCCGTCATCCGATTAGCGTTTTCGATTGGCCTTGCTTCTGACATCGCTTCGATTTCTGAAGCTACTTCGATTGGCGCGGCGCGGGGCAGTGGTGGTCGAACAATCGCCGGCGCAACGGCCGGCTCGGCGGGTGTTTCATAATGCTCCTCGACGACGCGCGCCACGGCCGCCGCCGCGCCTCCGCTCGCTTTGGCGCGCGGTCTGGGTGGCGGCTGGCGCGCGCGCTCAATCCGTCGTAAGGCGGCGATTACCAGCGGATTAAGCGGCGCGGCGTCGTTCGAGGCGACCAAGCCGAGAGGCGGAATCGGAGCAATTTCCACCTCGTCGTCGGCTTCAAGTGTCGCTTGCTCAAGCTCTCGGAGGGCGGCCCGCTCGGCCTCAATGGTCGCCTCGCGCGCACGCCGGTGTTGTATCTCACGGACGCGCTCACTCAAATCCTTACGCCACTGCGGGCGGTTGGCGCTCGCGCGCCCGGTTCCGGGAAACTCAATCAAAGTTGACGCTCCCCCGCCAATCGCAATGGCAGAAGGGGCCGGAATTGCCGCCTCTTGAGCATCGTCCGCGCGCGGAGGTTTGGGAGTTGCTTTCGCCGCCGCTTTCGGTTCCCGGTGCGGCGCATTTGTCACTTCCTTTGTCAGGGCCGGCGAAACGGCTTGTTTTGGCCGTTGGCACCGGGGACAAATATCCAGCGCACTCGAATAGACGGCGCGGCACGCGGCACACTGCATTTTGGAGATGCCTCCCTCTTGAAATTTAGAATCAAATGCGGCGTTCGAGGGCGACCGGATGAATCCGGTAAACCCAAGCCTATTGCGGAGTCGCGGCGGATGCTATCAGAAGTTACTTTAAGTCGTCAACCATTAAATATACAAGGCACTGTGGTTGAATGAGAAGAAAATACAAGATAGGGTGACATCTGAGAAGCTACTTGGGGAGAAAGCTAGCCAAAGCTAACAGTCGCCTTCACCTGCCGTGGGCGCGCGGCACACAACCAAATTCAGCAAAGAATAATGAAAGCCGTGCTCTCGGGCGATCAGGTGCAAGGCGAATACTAGGCGCGGCGTTGCTGCCCTCTTGACCTCTTTCCCCGACGCCGGATGACGAGTAGTAGCATCATCAACAGGATTAAATAGAGCCACGAGAAGGAGAAAACCGCGAGCACCGGATGAGAGACATACCACGGCCGCAGCAGGAGGGCAGCCGGTGGCGCGAGGCGGCAGATTGCACAGTATCCATACTGGCCGTCGCCTCATATAAACTCAGCGGGGAACTGAGGCGGTCGTAGTGTTCGCGCTGATGATATTTCAGACCGTAAGGAGCCACATACACGACCGGAGAGGCGGCGATGAGCTTTTGCCTCTCAAGTTCCCAAGTTCTCGAAGCGCGCGACACGAGCGGGAAGTAAAGGACGAGGAAGATGGCATACAGCACGGCAGCCGCAAATAAGACTCCCGCTTGAAGGGTGCCGATTTTGAATCGCGTCGAGAGCATTTCATCGAATGACGAAAATCAACAACGCTCAGAGGCAAGCACCCATCTACTATTTGATTAGCGTACCGGTTCTGCGCCAGCGCGTATTCTTGAAAAAGTCGGCGATGAAATTGCCGCTCGACGGGGCGCTCTCGTCATACGACCAGACGACGAACAACGCGCGTCCGATGATTAGATCGCGCGGCACGACGCCCCACACGCGGCTGTCCGCGCTATTGTCACGATTGTCACCCATCACAAAGTAGCTGTCAGGCGGAATGACGAAAGACTCGCCGCCGACCGCATAGCGGAAACTCGGATGAACATTTTCGACGAGGCCGCGCGGAGGGTTGAGAGTGCCCGGCGAATAATAGACGGTGTAGTGTTCGCTGCTCTGTGGTGCAGGCGCGGGCGCAGTTTCAGGCGGCGAGGAGTTGCTTTGTGGCATGCCGTCCGGGGCCGTGACGCGGCGTTCGGGCAGAATCTGACCGTTGATCGAAACATTTGCGCCGCGCACTTGAATGGTTTCGCCGGGCAAGCCAATGACCCGCTTGATAAAGAAAGTTTTGTACTGCTCGACTTCGGGCGCACCGCCCGACGCGGGGTGCTGCGTCTCGCCGGGAAACTTGAACACGATGATGTCGCCGCGCCTAATGTCGCGTTGCGGCAAGAACGGCGCGCGCGGCCCCGGCGCGAAGATGAACTTGTTAATTAGAAAGTGGTCGCCGACGAGAATCGTGTTTTCCATCGAAGCAGATGGAACGGCGGCGGCCTGCGCCACAAACGTCATGAAAAAAAGCGCCATGATGAGCGTGACGGCCGCCGATTCAAAATACTCCCGCGGGAGCGTCTGTGTTTTTCGCGGCGACTCACTTGCGGCCTCTTTCACCGGCGCGCTTCCGCCCTCGACCGGAGCGACGGTGGAAACATTACGCTTCGTTCGCGCGGGCGGGTTCGCAGGCTTTCGGTTGATTCGGAGTTTCGACATGCGACGATTTTAAGAGATATGGATCATCAATCGAGAACGGAAGCTGCTTTTCATCCATTCACGATTGAACGTCAGCACTAAATCGGCTGCCGACCGGCGAAGCCGGCCTCCATGTCATGCCACCATTCGATGGAATCGCCCTCGCCGAGTTGCCAGCAGAGCAAAACCACGCGCCCTTCACGTAAGGTGGGAAAGTCAATTAGTCCGCGTTCGTAATCTTTGATCTGCACGCCCAGCGCCTCGATCTCGCCGCTCCGCTCGGCGATGGTGAGCAACGCGGCGAGGTATTTTTCCGCGCCGGGCAGATAGCCCCCACCAAGCGCCGCGCCAGCCGCCCCCACCTTCGCGGCCTCGCGGCGCGCGGCGACGCGACGATGCGCGCGGCTAATCGCTTCGATTATGAGCCGCACCGTCGGCAATAGGGCATTGGCTTCGTCGAGGGTGAAAAGTTTCATTACGTAGAGGTCAGAGGTTGGACGTTAGATGTCAGGAATCTGCTTCCACTAACCTCCGACATCTAACATCTAGCCTCTGCTATTGTTCGTCCGTCACACGAATGAACTGCGACGTGATTCTGAGTTGCTCAAGCTCGCCGTCAATCTCGACTTCCGTGATCGCGCACGCGGCCGATTCGGTGAAAATCTCATGACTGTCATTACGGTGCGAATTGTGATTGTGGTTTTCGCGCGCGATGTGCTCGTGCGAAGGCAGATGAGCGTTCAATGGAAGATGATTATTATCGTCGCCGGCCGCGTGATGGTGTAACGGCTCGTGATCGTGGGGCACGTAAGCGGGCGGCACCTCTTCGTGTGGGTGATGCTCGTAGTATTTGCCGTGCGGCAATTCTTTGCGCACCTTCTCGGCGATTTCACCGAGATCAATAAAGTAGTCGGCGACGTCAATCAACTTCGGCGCGGTGTTGGAGCGAAAGCCGGCCACTTCGACGCGGCAGCCTTTGTAGGCGACGGCGTTGACGGCGTAGACGAAATCTTCGTCGCCGGAGACGAGCACCGCCGTGTCGTAGCGCCCGGCGAGCGAGAGCATGTCAACGGCGATCTCGACATCGAGATTGGCTTTGCGCGAGCCGTCGTAAAAAGTCTTCAACTCTTTGTGAATGACGCGAAAGCCGTTGCGGCGCATCCACAGCAGAAAGCCCTGCTGCCGTTCCGCGCCGACATCCACTCCGGTGTAGAAGAAGGCGCGCAGCAGCCTCCCGTCGCCCAGCAAAACGCGCAGAAGCTTGTTGTAGTCAATGTCTATGTTGTGAAATCGCGCCGCGTGAAAAAGATTGTTACCGTCAATGAAAACCGCGACCCTACCTCGATAGCCAAGTAGCCACGAAATGTTATTCGTCGGATCAAAATGCATGCGAAAAAATACCCCGTTGAAAGTGCGTTTCAAATATCTAGGCGCTTAGCATGCCGCCGCAAGGTGTAAGAGGTCAAGGTGAGCGGCATCATTTCTCGCTCACGTCGCCGGACTGCGGCGGGGATTGTACTATGGCACCGAGTGTTTCACCCGTCACGGCGTCCACATAAATTAACAGCGATGGTGTCGCGCCGCTCCCGCCGCTGACCGCAATTTCCCACGCAAGATGGAACGCGAGCGTCGGCGGAGCGCCGTCACGACGGACGGGATAAACAACAATCTCACGCGCCGCAAATTCACCGGCAAGCCCGGCGCTGGTGTAAGCCTGCTCCCGGCCCGCAGCATCCGTGTAAGCGACGGTGCGCCCGGCGAGAGATTTCATCGCGTCCTCCGGGCGGAGCAATTGGCGTCCGCTCGTGAGCGCGCGCGCGATGCGTTCAGCGTCAGGGATGGCCGTACTTGAAAGCCGGGTCACGCGCCGGTCGGGAGTGAAAGTGATTTCCAACGTGCCGAACCCGCCGCGCACTGGATACAGAAAAGGTTTGTGAAGGTAACGTGCGCTCTTCGCTCCACTGCCATCATCAATAATCTCAGTAAGCGTGACATATCGAGGATCAACGCCGAGCAGCGGCGCCGCGCCGGCGATGAAGCGGCGTAGCGACTCGCGAATCGCCTCTTCTGTGTCCGCATCATTCGCGCCCTCTTCGTCGCCGCCAATCTTCGGTAACTGAAGAGGCGAACTGAGCGGCGGCAACGCGCCGAGCGTCGCCGTCACGGGTTGTAACTCCGGCGCGGGCGCGTTCGTGATGCCCTGTTCGGCTGTCAGCGTCGCCCATACCGCGAGCGCCTGTTCGCGGCGCTCATCGCTGGCGGCGAGAAGAATCGGATACGCTGGCTCGTTCGCGCGGGGCCGTCCCGCGTCGGGCGCGCGCGACACGGCACACGCGCAGCAGAGCGCCGCGCACACCGCACCGACAATCATCCACACGAAAGTACGCATCGTTTGCTAATTGCTACTGTCAAAAGTCGTAGGCAAAAACTGTCTTAGCATTAAATCGGAAAGAGTCCCAAGTCAAGAGCATCGTGTCGCTGTCTAAATAGTCACGGCGATTGCAAAGGCGAGGGTACGTCGTATAATCCGAAGCCGGAGAATGCTTATGCGTTTCGACGAAGAAAATTTTCCGCTTTCAGGCAGCACGGAATCTGTGACCTCTCGTGAGTCGCGGGGCTTTGCGCCCGATCAAATGGTGGCGTGCGCGGAGTGTGTGCGCGCCAATCCGCCGACGCGCATGAATTGTCTTTACTGCGGCGCGACGCTTCCGACGGATGATGCGCATGCGGCGCTGCGTCGTCCCTCGTTGCGCCGGATGGAAGAATGGGAAGGGGGAATTAACATTATCCTGATGCCCGGCGGGGATGAGTCCGCGTCACCGGAAGCTTTCAACGAGGCGGCAGACTTACTCCGGCTGGAAGTTGAGCGGGTTCGTGAAATGTGGTTAAAGCGCCGTCCGCTGCCGTTGGCGCGCGTCTCGTCTTCGGATGAAGCGGCGTTGATTAAGGAACGGCTCGACGCGCTGGGGTTGCGGGGTGAGTTTGTTCCCGACGAGCTGTTAGCCGCCGGGTTTTCCCCACCGAAGCGTGTCCGGCAAATGGATTTAGAAGTTGATGCTTTGACATTCCGCGCGGGCGCGGGCGGTGAAGAGCTTGTCGTTGGGTGGGAAGATGTGACTGCCTTTGTGCGCGGACGAATTTTCAATAAGCGCGTCGAAGTCGAGGGGCGGGGTTCGTTTCCGGGGGTGGAAAAAGAAATTGCCGAAGCGCGCGAGTTGAAGTCCGATGAGGCAGTGCTCGATGTTTACACGAAGGACTCCGACAGCAGTTGGCGGATCAGCGCGGACAATTTCGATTACTCGTGTTTGGGCGCGCGTAAGGCTCTGCTGGCGAAAGACAACTTCGTTACTCTCACGGACACATTGAGGGTGCGCGCCGGCGCAGCTTTTTTTGATGACGATTACCGGGAGTTGCGCCATCTACTTTTTCCGGCGTGGCCGCTCAGCGAGCGCACCGAATCGCGCGGCCTGCGGCGCGAGCGGCCCGGAAGATTCAATACCGAAGCCGTCACTCACGTCAGCAACGAAGCGCAGTTTACGCGCTACAGTCGGCTCTGCCATTACTTTCAACTACAACGAAGTGGGTCGCGTTAATGAAGCGTAGACGAAATTTTCGGCAGGGGAGCGAAGCGCGCACTCCAATTGACGAGCGTGCCGCGAAACCGGCGGCGCGAGAGCAATCGCCGCATGAGCGCCGGCGCTTGAACTCCAGACCGAACGATAGGAACGAAGCGCATCCCGGCGTCGAGAAGAAAAGAAAACAGGGTCGTGACAGTGAAGACGCCGATCCAAACTTCTCGCATCCAGCCTTTTCGCATCCAGCCGGATTTTCAGAGGTGCGTCCTGCCGCCGAGCAACTTTACGGAGTGTCGCCGGTGCTTGAAGCTTTACGCGCGGGGAAACGCCCGATAGAGCGCATCACGATTGTCGAAGGCGCGCACGAATCACGGTTGAGAGAAATGATTCAACTCGCGCACGCCGCGAACATCCCCGTCAGGCGTGTGCCGCGCGCGGAACTTCTGCACCTTGCGACGGCGGGCGTCAATCATCAGGGGGTGATTGCGATTGTCGCGGCGGCACATTACCATTCGGCGGACGATCTGCTTGACAAGCTCGCGGCGCGTGTCGGGACGAGCGATGAGCCGCTCGCTGTTGTGCTCGACGGCGTTGAAGACCCGCGCAATCTCGGAGCGATTATC
>JBPCPQ010000385.1:0-4703 GCA_050999015.1 Pyrinomonadaceae bacterium
GACCTCGATCTGTTTTTCATGTGGGACTTGCTCAAGCGCGTTGAGCATCCTGATTGGAAAGTGCAGATTTTGAGCGACCATTGTTGTCCGGTTTCCAGCACCGGCCTCAAGGCTCAGACGCACGGCCGGCTCGAAGAGGCCGACTCGTCGGACGTGGTGCTATTCACCAGCGGCCCCGGAACGCGACGCAAGATTTACGACGAACCTTTTCTCGGCTCGTTCAACCTTGATTCGTCGCGCCAGATGATCGGCTCGATGTGTTCCGGCGCACTCATCCTCGCCGCGCTCGGTCTGCTTGAAGGCAAACGCGCGACGACGTACCCGACAGCAAGAAAACTTTTGGAAGAGATGGGCGTCACGGTTGTCGAAGAGCCGTTCGTGCGCGAGGGCAACGTCGCAACGGCCGCCGGGTGTCTCGCCGCGCCGTATCTCGTCGGGTGGGTGATTGAAGAATTGATCGGGAAAACAGAGAGGGATCGAGTGTTAAAGACGATTCAGCCAGTCGGCGAAGGATTAAGCTTTAGTGATCTTGAAGCGGAGCAAGTCCCGGCGAGAGCAAATGCGTGGCTCTGATGAAGCCAACTGTTAAGAACAGACTCGGCGAACTATCGCGATTTATAAAACTTTGAAAGGCTGTAAATAAAACTGTGTTAGAGATTCGCAATTTACACGCGACCGTAGACGGCAACGAGATTCTGCGGGGCATTGATTTGACAATCAACAAAGGTGAAATCCACGCCATCATGGGGCCGAACGGTTCCGGCAAGTCCACGCTCGCCAAAATCCTCGCCGGCCATCCGGCTTATGAAGTGACGGAAGGCGAAGTGAGATATGAAGGCCAGAATCTTCTCGAATTAGAGCCTGACGCGCGCGCGAGAGAAGGCGTCTTCCTCGCGTTTCAATATCCGGTCGAGGTTCCCGGCGTCTCGAACGCGCAGTTTCTCAGACTCGCTTATAACGAGAAGCGCAAGCACCTCGGCGAGGAGGAACTCGACCCGCTTGAATTTAAGGATTTACTGGCCGAACGCGCCAAGGTCGTCGAGATGGAACCGAGTCTCATGTCGCGCTCGGTGAACGAGGGTTTCTCCGGTGGCGAGAAAAAGCGCAACGAGATTTTGCAGATGGCCGTGCTCGAGCCGAAACTCGCGGTGCTCGACGAGACCGACTCCGGCTTGGACATTGACGCGCTCCGCATCGTCGCCGACGGCGTCAATAAGCTGCGCACTGCGGAGAACGCGATCATTCTCGTCACGCACTACCAGCGTCTGCTGAATTACATCGTGCCCGACTTCGTTCACGTCCTATATCGCGGTCGGATTGTTCGCTCCGGCGGCAAAGAGTTGGCATTAGAGCTTGAAGAGAAAGGTTACGACTGGATTAAGGACGAGAGCGAAGCGGCGCCCGCCGGCGCCGCCCGCGCGTGAGATAAAGTCGAAGCGTTGAAAGATATGATAGCCCCGGCACTTAAAGAGAAAAGCGCGTATCGCGCCCTGTTTGAATCAACCCATACCAATGGCAACTCCGCGCCATCGTGGGTCGAAGAGTTACGCGAGAATGCGCTTGAGCGTTTCGATGAGTTGGGTTTTCCGACGGTTGATCAAGAAGACTGGAAATACACCAACATCGCTTCTATCGCAAAGAATACTTTTACATTTGCGACCGGGCGGCGTGACATCGCGGCGGAACTCGCTCCCTTCATTTACGCGGAAGCGAAGTCGAGCCGCCTCGTTTTTGTCAACGGAGTTTACCGCGCCGATTTTTCGTCAATTGCATCGCTGCCGGCGGGCGTTGTCGTTGTTAATCTCCGCGAGGCTTTCAGCGGCGAGCATGCCGAGACGCTACGCGGCTATTTAGCACGTAGCCGCGCCGAGGACGAAGACGCATTCACGGCCTTGAATACGGCCTTTCTCGGCGACGGCGCTTTTCTCCTTGTGCCGAAAGGCGTGCGCGTGGACGCGCCCGTGCATCTCTTGTTCCTTGCCGACGCGGCGGGCGAAAAGCCCATCGCGTTTCCCCGAGTGCTAATTGTCGCGGAGCGTGGAAGTGAAGCGACGGTGATTGAAAGCTACGCGGCAATTGACGAGTCGGTTTACTTCACCGATGCCGTGACGGAAATTTTCGTCGGCGAAGGCGCACGTCTCGTCCACTACAAAGTGCAGCGTGAAAGTGAGCGTGCCTTCCACATCGCGCAGACGCACGCCGATCTAGGCCGCGACAGCGTTTTCGACTCAACCACGATCACGCTCGGCGCGCAGCTTTCGCGTCACGGTATCAACGTCCAACTGGATCATCCGGGGGTGGAGTGCCACGTTGACGGACTGTATCTCGTCGGCGACGGGCAGCACGCCGACACGCACTCGATCATTGACCACCGCCAACCGCACTGCGCGAGCCGTCAAAACTACAAAGGGATTCTCGATGGCAAGTCGCGCGCGGTCTTCAACGGCAGAGTGTTCGTCCGCCGCGACGCGCAGAAGACCGACGCCGTGCAGAGCAACAAGAACCTTCTGCTGTCGAACGAGGCGCGCGTTGACACCAAGCCGCAACTGGAGATTTTCGCCGACGACGTGAAGTGCGCGCACGGCGCGACCGTCGGCCAGCTTGAGGAAGAAGAGTTATTCTACCTCGCCAGTCGCGGGCTGCATCCCGAGCTGGCGCGCAATCTTCTGACGTATGGCTTCGCCGAAGAATTGATCGAAAAAATTAAGATTGAATCAATCAAGACACAACTCGACGAGGCAATCCTGAACCGTCTCAACGCGCGGTTGGAGGCGTAAGCTGGCAATTGAACAGAGAAACGATGTCCAAAAACACGAAGGTCAGAACTTCAATTACCATGTCGCAGGATTTGTTGAGCGCCGTTGATAAGCTTGCCGGCGAATACCACAGCCGCTCAGAGTTGATTGAGACCGTGTTGCGATTATACGTCGCGGAGATGAAACACCGGCGCATAAGCGAGCGCGACATAGAAACAATTAACCGCCACGCCGAAAAATTAAATAAAGAGGCAATGGAGACACTTGAGTATCAGGTGGAATTGTGAAGCGCGGGGAGTTGTACCGAGTATTCAAGCCGTCGCGTTCAGACCCTAAGCAGTTTCGTGTGTTCGTCGTGGTGAGCCGTCAAGGCCTGATTGATTCCAAATATTCTACTGTCGTGTGCGATCCGGTTTACTCCACTTGCGTCGGACTGACGACTGAAGTCGCAGTGGGTGTGGACGAGGGTTTGAAGCACGACAGTTGCGTTCGCTGCGATGAGTTATTCAGTCTGCCCAAGTCTATTCTGACAAACTACGTGGGGACGCTTGACTCGACCCTGATGCTCGAACTTGATCGGGCAATTATCGTTGCCCTCGGCATCTCGAAATGAAGTGAATAAGATGATGATGCTTACAGAAAACACCGCGCTCGCGGAGGCGGAAATGGGTTTAACTCGAACCAACTTATGGGACGTTGAGCGCGTCCGCACCGATTTCCCGGTGCTCCGGCAGACGGTGAACGGAAAGCCGCTCGTCTATCTTGATAACGCTGCGTCGTCGCAGGTGCCGCAGGTCGTGATTGATCGCGGCAGCCGCTATTTGGAAGAGGAGCACTCGAACATTCACCGGGGCGTTCACTACCTGAGCCAGCGCGCGACTTCAGCTTACGAGGGCGCGCGCGAGAAGGTGCGGCGCTTTATCAACGCCCGCGAGTCGAAAGAGTGCATCTTCGTGCGCGGCTGCACTGAAGGCATCAACCTCGTGATGTACGGCTACGGGCGAAAGTTCGTCGGAGAGGGCGACGAGATCATCATCTCCGAGATGGAGCATCACGCCAATATCGTCCCGTGGCAGATGCTGTGCGAAGAAAAAGGCGCGCGGCTGCGCGTAATCCCGATGAACGACGCGGGCGAGTTGCTGCTCGACGAGTTCGACGCTCTTCTGAACGAGCGTACAAAGCTCGTCGCCGTGATGCACGTCTCGAACGCGCTCGGCACCATCAACCCGGTCAAAGAAATTATTGCACGGGCGCACAAGTGGGGCGTGCCGGTCTTGATTGACGGCGCGCAGGGTGCGCCGCATCTCAAAGTTGACGTGCAGGATTTGGATTGCGATTTTTACATTCTCTCCGGTCACAAGATGTTTGCGCCGACGGGCAGCGGCGTCGCCTACGGCAAACTTGAGTTGCTCGAAAAGATGAATCCGTTCATGGGCGGCGGCGACATGATTCGCACCGTCACGTTTGAGAAGACGACTTACGCCGGGTTGCCGAACAAGCTCGAAGCGGGCACGCCCACAATCGCGGCGCAGATCGGCCTCGGCGCGGCGATTGACTACCTCAGTAGCATTGACCGCGAACAGGCTCACCGTTACGAGAAAGAGCTTTTGCGCTACGCCACCGAGAGGTTGTCCGCGATAGAAGGCGTCCGCATCGTCGGGACGGCGCGCGAGAAGGCGAGCGTCCTCGCGTTTCTCATTGAGGACGTGCATCCGCACGATGTCGGAACGATTCTCGATCTGGAGGGCATCGCCATCCGCGCCGGCCACCACTGCGCGCAACCCGTGATGCAGCATTACAAAGTGCCGGCGACGGCGCGCGCCTCGTTCGCGTTCTACAATACGAAAGAGGAAGTTGATAAGCTCGCGGCGGCAATCGAGAGAGTTATTGAAGTGTTCAGCTAGAAAAGCGGTTAATGGTAAATCGTAAATGGTGAATGGAAACAAA
>JBPCPQ010000307.1:0-8772 GCA_050999015.1 Pyrinomonadaceae bacterium
GCGTCGCCTCCCGCGCCGGCTCGCCCCTCACTTCGAGGCGGTACGCGGGAATCCACCGGACGCCGCGTTCGAGCGCCGCGACGCCTATCGAGACGTTTTGCCCCGCGCGATGGCCTTCGCTCCTAAACGCGAGCCGGCGCTCCATTGTCGCCACCATTTTCTCCCAGCGCGGTTGATCAATTAACTCGACGTAAGCGATGCGGCTGGCCTTAACGACTGTCGTACCGGTCGCCGTCCGCAGCGCGATGTCGAGGTCAGAACTGCCTGACGCGCCCGCGCCGATCTCGCGCGCGCTTTCACCGCCGCCCCCGACGGGGAACGTCCGGCGCGGACTGAGAACGACGTATGTGCCTTCGAGAATTTTGTCGGAGTAGTCGGTCTTAACTCTCACCTGCGCGCCCTCGTTAACGAGCAGTAATTCTTCGAGGCCGGCGACGCGGCTCGGGTGTTTAGTCTCGACTTCGGAGGCGAGCAATTGCGTGACGCGCACCTGCGGCGTGACTCCGTAGCCCCACACCGCGCCGAGCACCCCGGTCGGCACGTCCGTGGTGTAAGCCCACCCGTTCTCCGGCCTCACAATGCCTTCGCGGTAGGTGAAAACGTAACCGTTCTTGAAGACGGCGACGCGCTTGATCGAAGGCTTGAACTGTGATTGACTCCCTAACTGTTGCGCCCGCGCGCGGGGGAAATTCGCGACGCTGAGAGAGAGGACGACTAACCACAAATGCACAAAGACTCGAAGAAGGCTGTGAAATCCTCTTTTAGGTCTGTGCGTCTTTGCGGCTGATTTAGCTGCGAACGGATTACAGTTGATAATGCGTAAGGGGAACATTTGCATCATGGTTGCCTCTCCAAATGGTTTGGGGTCGCGCGCCGAGAGGCAGGGCAGGTGTCACACCTCATCCCCGCACGAAGTGAAGTCAGAACAGAGCAGCTTTTCGGGCGTGACCGGGGCGCTCTCAAGACGCGAGCGCGTTTAAGGTGCTGCTTTGATTCGCGGGGCAACGGAAAAGGTTTTCCGTGTATTACTCAGCCCACGCAAAAAAAGCGCCGAACGCTGAAGCGGCAAACAGCAACTCACTTCGGCGCGCGGCGGGTCAAGTGCGAAACTCTAAAGTCTCGAACTCACTTAAGCTTCGCTCAAATCCTCATCCTCCTCGACCGGGAAAACGACTCGGTCGTAAACGTCGGCGAGTTGCAGCGTGCAATTGATCGAAGTGAGTTGAACACTTTTCTCTAAATTGTTCGCTAGAGAGTAGAGCCATTCGCCGTTCGTCCGGCGATGAAAACGATCAATCTGCAATCTTGATTGAGAGACCAGAAGGTAGTCGGTCAGTTCCGGCAGCCACGTCTGATATCGCACCCACTTTTCGCCGCGATCAAACGCTTCCGTAGTCGGCGACAAAACTTCAATGATGACCGACGGGTTCAGGAGCACGTCGCGGTGCTCATCATGGAATTTCAACTCACCGCACACAACCAGCAAGTCAGGATACGAAAATAATCCTTTGGTCGTGTGCTTGGTCTTGGGAATCGGCCCACTGCGAACCTTCATGTCTTTAGAGAACGCCTGACAATGCCCACCTCTTAGTTGACTGTAGAGTTGGCCGCCGATGTTAATACAGATTGCGCCGTGCTCCGGGCTTTCGCCCGCCATCGCGTAAATTTCGCCGTCGAGAAATTCATGCCGCTCGTCAGCTTCTCGTTCCATGTCGAGATATTCAGCGACGGTATATTCGATGTGTGACTGCGGTAAGCTCATCCGCTTCGACCTCCGCAAAGAATTTTCACCGGACGCGCGCACGGTAAGGCGGCGCACGCATGCGACGAAACTGTTCTACCCATTCTTCTTTTCAAACTCTTTCATGAATGCGGCCAGAGCTTCGACGCCTTCGCGCGGGAAAGCATTGTAGATCGAGGCGCGGATGCCGCCGACCGAGCGGTGGCCTTTGAGTCCGTCGAGACCGGCGGCGGTCGCCTCTTTCGCAAACTGCTTTTCTAAATCTTCCGAAGGCAGACGGAATGTGACGTTCATAATCGAGCGCGCCTCCGAATCGGCGTGGCCGCGATAGAAATTGGTCGCGTCAATCACGTCGTAGAGCATCTTCGCTTTTTCCTCGTTCTCGCGTCCCATCCCGGCGAGGCCGCCCCGCTCTTTGAGCCACCCGCACACGAGATTGAGGATGTAGATGCCCCACGTGTTCGGCGTGTTGTAAAGCGACTTGTTCTCGACGTGCGTGCGGTAGTCGAGCATCGTGTGAAGATTTTCAGGGATGCGCGCCAGCAGATCGTCGCGGATGATGACGACCGTCAAGCCCGACGGTCCCATATTCTTCTGCGCCCCCGCGTAGATGAGCGCGTACTTCTCGACGGGGACGGGGTGCGACAAAATGTCTGACGAGGCATCGGCGACGAGCGGCACACCGCCGACCTCCGGCTCCGCGTGCCACTCGACTCCCTCAATCGTTTCGTTCGTCGTGATGTGAACGTAAGCCGCGTTCGGGTCGAGTTTGAGTTGATCCTGCGGCGGGATGTTTTTGAACCCGCCGTCGGCGGTTGTCGCGGCGACGTTGACGCCGCCGACTCGTTTCGCTTCCTTGACCGCCTTCTTGCCCCAACT
Organism: Pyrinomonadaceae bacterium; assembly: GCA_050999015.1. Classification (GTDB taxonomy): domain Bacteria; phylum Acidobacteriota; class Blastocatellia; order Pyrinomonadales; family Pyrinomonadaceae; genus JBPCPQ01. The sequence goes on from JBPCPQ010000307.1 coordinate 2,621, forward strand.
CCCGGTCACGACGTAGTCCGCGCTCCCGCCCTGCGGCAGAAGATTCATCGGCACCATCGAGAACTGAAGACTCGCGCCGCCCTGCAAAAAGAGGACATGATAGTTCGCGGGGATGCCCATCAACTCGCGCAGTCCCTGCTCCGCGCCGCCGATGATGTGGTCGAAAGTTTTCGAGCGGTGACTAATCTCCATTACCGACATGCCGACGCCCGGCAGACTCAGCATTTCGTCTCGCGCCTGTTCGAGGACGGGCACGGGCAGCACCGCCGGCCCCGCACTGAAGTTAAAAATTCTCTCGGTCATTGATTTAGTCTCCTAATGATTGCAAATAAAACCACTGGTCTTACTTAGGTCTACTATCTTCTCCATCTAATTGATGACGGCTGCGCACCACTCGACCCGCGATGCGCGTGATGAGCGAGCGCGGCACAAGGCGTTCGGCGGCGACTGTCACAAAATTTGCCCAGCCGGAGACGACGTGACTCTTATTGCGCGCGAGCGCGCGAAGCCCCGTCTCGACGACCTCTCGGGGCGTCTGCGTGATGCCCGGCGGCGGCGGCTTGCCGTGCGCCGCGTCGAAAAAGTTTGTGTCCGTCGTCCCCGGACAGAGCGCCAATACTTTCACGCCGTAAGCGCGATTCTCTTCCCACAGGGCTTCCGAAAAAGAAAGCACGAAGGCTTTCGTCGCGGCATACGTCGCCATGTACGGCACTGGCTGGAACGCGGCGGTTGAAGCGACATTGATAATCGCGCCGCCGCGCCGCGCGCGCATCAGGGGAAGATACAGATGCGTCAGCGCGACGAGCGCCGTGATGTTCAATTCAATCATCGAGCGGTCGCGCTCGATGTCGAACTTTGTGAAATCGCCCATTGAGCCGAAGCCGGCGTTGTTGATGAGCGTCTCGACTTCAATTCCGCGCCGCGTCGTTTCGTCAAAAAGTTTCTGCGGCGCGTCACGCCCCGTCAGATCGAGCGCGACAAACTGCGCGTCAATTTTGTGCTTGCTTTTAAGTTCATCACACAGCGCGGCGAGCTTATCCGCCGAGCGCGCGACCAAAAGTAGATTCTCGCTGCGCGCCGCGAGTTGCCGCGCAAACTCTTCGCCGATGCCGCCCGACGCGCCGGTGATGAGTGATATTTTCATGCCGTTAGCGCGCTTGATTAACTGCCTCAAGCAGCATGTTTATGGCGGTAAGAGAGGTTGTAGATGTATGCGTCATCAATGAATACGTTTTCTACAACGGCGCGCGAAACTCTCACCTCAGCGCCGCCTTTACTCGCTCTGGTAAGCCTCTTCAGACGTCTAATCACAGGATGGTCGGACTGAAGTACAACAACGTCAGAGAAGCTCACGCCGCGCACAGGGCGATCTTTTAATTCCGATTGAATAATGGTGTATGCCTTGATCGTGCCTTCTTCCAGCACCTGAGAAATACCGAGCATCAGGTTCCAGCGCAGGTTGTCCGTCATGTAAAACCAGAACGACGCGGTAACGCCCAACTCTGTTTTCGCCAGACGCCTGGTCAAGTCTCTACCGCCCTCGATCATTTCAGTGGTGAGGATTTCTTTCACCAATACTTCTTCAGCCATGTCAGAACTCCGTGGTTGTGATCCGTCATTGCGGTGTATAAGTTTCGTGCTGCCGACTCGGAAATATCTTGCTCATACCTATAGTTTTCGTTCCAACTTTTGACAACGCTCCAGTGGGCTTCCAGTGTACTGTCTGCGGCCAAAGCGTTGTTAAGTGCCAACTCCAAGCCTACTGATTTCATCAACTTTTCGAGATCGTGAGTGTAAACAGCCTCCACCACTTTTTTGTTCGGAGGGAAATCGTGTTGCTTGGTTTGCTTTGCGATGCACGCCTTCAGAGCGCATTCTACAGCGTATCCGGCCAGATAGTAGCTTCCCTGATAGCGACCCGCATCAAGTAAAATTTTTGCTTCATCAATCCTTAAATCCGATAACTCGATAAAGTCGCTGCGTTTCATCTCCGGCCTTTACGTTACGTGGTATCCGATGTCAGTCGTTAATCCTAATCAAAGAAAGCTCGATGATGTCCGCATTCTCATCCTTCAATCGCTCAAGTGTTTCTGCGGACGGCGCGGCTTCGAGGTTGATGCGGGCGACCGCCGCCTCGGAGCCTTCAAAGATGATGTTCTCCATTTCCTGCACGTTGATGTTTGCCTGCCGGATGGCATCAAGCACGTGGGCGAGGACGCCGGGGCGGTCGCGGTGGCGCACGACGAGAAGGTGCGTCGCGGGTGTGCGCTTTGCGAGGTTGACGACGTTCGGCACTTTGCCGGTCTCTTTGAAAGCGCGGATGATGCGTACCGTCTCGGCGGCGATGGCTTCCTGCGCCTGATCGGTCGAAGCGCCGATGTGATGCGTGCCGTAAAGATTCGCTTCCCCCGCAATCTCGTCGGTGAACTCGCCTGTCGCGGATGTCGGTTCCGCCGCGTACACGTCAAGACCCGCGCGAATCCCGCGCCCGCGCATCGCCGCAAGAAGCGCCGCTTGATTCACGACTTCGCCGCGCGCGGTGTTGATGAAGTACGCGCCGCCGCGCATCGCCCCAAAAAAGTCCGCGCCGATCATGCCGCGCGTCTCCGGCTTCAGGGCGAGGTGGACGCTGATAATGTCCGCCGCGCGCGCCACGTCCAGCGGAGTATCTTTCTGCTCGACACCAAGCTCCGCCGCACGCTCCGGCGTCAAACTCCGGCTCCACGCGACGACGGGCATCCCGAAAGCGTGCGCCCGCTTAATTACTTCCTGCCCGATCTGACCTGTCCCGATTAGTCCGAGCGTGCGCCCGTAAAGGCCACGCGCTTTGGAAAACTCCTTCTTGTTCCACTCGCCGCGTCGCAACGCGATGACGTTATCGGCGACGCGACGATCCAGCGCCAAAATCAACGCGAACGCCAACTCCGCGACGGCGATGGAATTTTTGCCCGGACAGTTCGAGACATAGATGCCGCGCTTGGATGCCGCCGCCACGTCAATCGTGTTGTAGCCCGCCCCGGCGCGCACCACCAACTTCAACGCACCCGCATCGAGCGCGCCTTCAGTAACTTTCGTCGAGCGCACCACGAGCACATCCGGCTGCTTGTCCTTGATCGCTTCAACCAGCGATTCGTCTTTCGCGTCCGGCTCATACGAAACCTCGCAGCCGGCGGCTTCTAGTCCGTCGCGGCCCGACTGTTCAAATTTATCGGCGATGAGTACGAGCATAGTGTTCAAAGTTCAAGGTTAAAGAGTCAAGTCCTGCATTTGACTTTGAACTTTGAACTTTGAACGCCCTAGAGTTGGTGAATCAAAATCCCGTCCCGCAATTTCGGCTCGAACCATGTGGACTTCGGCGGCATGATGCTGTTGGCGTCGGAGACGCGGATCAAGTCGTCAATTGAGGTCGGATGAAGCGCGAAGGCGACCGCCGCTTGGCCGCCGTCAACGAGGCGGACGAGTTCCTGCGTCCCGCGAATGCCGCCGACGAAATCAATTCGTTTGTCGGTGCGAACGTCTTTGATGCCGAGCACCGAATCGAGTAAGTAGTTTTGCAGTACGCTCACGTCGAGCGAGGAGATCGGGTCATCACTTGCTTGCGGCTGCGCGTCTGTTCTGAGCGTCAGACCGTACCACTTTCCACTCAAGTACATGTGCCAGTGGCGGCTCTTGCCGGGGCCTTTCGGATTCGCGCCTTCGGTGACATCAAAACTCTTTTTGACTGCCGCGAGAAAATCGTCGGGCGACAATCCATGCAAATCTTTGACGGCGCGGTTGTAGGGAAGTATCTGCATCTGGACGGATGGAAAGATGACGGCGAGAAAACGGTTGTACTCTTCCGTGCCGCCGTGATCCTGCGTCTGCTCGCGGAGCGTCGCGCGGGCGCGGCTCGCGCTCGCGGCGCGGTGATGCCCGTCGGCGATGTATAGGAGCGGCACTTCGCGGAACGCGCGCACGAGTTGATCGCCGCCGGACACGCGCCAGACCGTGTGCTGCACGCCGTCCTCCGCCGTGAAGTCATAAAGCGGCGCACCAGAAGCCGCGCCCGCGACGAGCGCGTCAATGCGCCGGTCGGTGCGATAGGTGAGAAAGACAGGGCCGGTCTGTGCGCGTAGTTCGATCATGTGGCGCGTGCGGTCGTTCTCTTTGTCGGGGCGCGTGGACTCGTGTTTGCGAATTAGCCCCTCGTCGTACTCGTCCACCGAGACACAGCACGCGACGCCGGTCTGCACGTGCTCGCCCATCCGCAGGCGATAAAGATAAAGGCTCGGCTCACCTTCGACTTCGAGCGGGCATTCTTCAATCAGCTTTTGAAAATTCTCTGCCGCGTGTGCGTACACCGCGTCCGCGTAAATGTCCGTGCCTTCGGGCATGTCTATCTCGGGGCGCGAAACATGAAGGAAACTGAGCGAATTGCCGGAGGCCAACTCGCGCGCCTCCTCGGTGTTGACAACATCGTAGGGCACGCTGGCGACTTGCTCGACACGATCAATTGGCGGGCGCAAGGCGCGGAAGGGGAAGATGATAGACACGGGACCTAGATTCTCCTCACAAATGGGATGATTGCTGAAAGCTGACGGCTGAATGCTGTTGCCTAAGACTATCCGTATGCGCGCCGGTTTGCCAAGTCGTGAGATAGGAGATAAGCGCGGGGCGGATTAAGATATGCGTTCGTTAACCGAAAATTTCGTGAATCAATCTTGGAGTACGGGGAGCGTTCTCAGATGGAAAACTTGGCGAGCAAGTCTTGCGTGCCGTGTCACGGCGGAGTGCCGCGCATCACGGGCGGGGAGATTGAACCCTTAGTGAGCGAGCTTCGCCGTTGGGAAGTCGTCGCCGAGCATCACCTGAAGCGAGAATATAAGTTCACCAACTTCCGCGACGCACTCCGGTTCGTCAACCGTGTCGGCGAAGTCGCCGAACGTGAGGGACATCATCCCGACATCGCGTTCGGCTGGGGCTACGCCCGGATAGAAATCTGGACGCACGCGATTGACGGCCTCAGCGAAAGCGACTTCATCCTCGCGGCGAAGATCGACACGCTCGACCGGGAATGGGAAAGGGGGAAAGGGTAAAGGGAAAAGGAGAAAACCGCGCACCCCTTTATCCCTTCCCCTTTTCCCTCGTGCCTGGCGGCGATTGTCATTCCCGCTTGGTCGGTGTTATATCTCCACATCGTTTTCAAAGCTATCCACGCGCCGCAGTCGGGCAGCCCGGTACTGTTCCTGAACAGCGGTGGCGCATACCTTCAAACCTGAAAGGCACGCTTGTCACCATGGCGAACAAAACTCCTATCACCGTCGCACACGGCGACGGCATCGGCCCCGAAATCATGGCCGCGACGCTCAACATCCTCGAAGCGGCGGGCGCGCAGTTAGAGATCGAGCGCATTGAGATTGGCGAGAAGGTTTACCTCGCGGGAAATTCTGCGGGCATTGAGCCAGGGGCGTTCGACTCTCTGCGCCGCACCAAAGTTTTCCTCAAAGCACCGATCACGACGCCGCAGGGCGGCGGCTACAAGAGCCTTAACGTGACCGTCAGAAAGACGTTCGGACTTTACGCCAACGTCCGCCCGTGCGTTTCGTATCACCCGTTCGTCGAAACGAAGCACCCCGTCATGGATGTCGTTATCGTCCGCGAGAACGAGGAGGACGTGTACGGCGGCATTGAATACCGACAGACGGATCAAGTGACGCAGTGTCTGAAGCTCATCTCGCGCCCCGGAACCGAGAAGATCGTGCGCTATGCTTTCGAGTATGCGCGCCGCAACAACCGCCGGAAGGTGACGTGCTTCACGAAAGACAACATCATGAAGATCACCGACGGCCTCTTTCACAAAATCTTTGACGAGATCGCCCCGGAGTACGCCGACATCGAGAACGAGCATTGGATCGTGGACATCGGCTCCGCCAAACTCGCCGACACGCCCGAAGCGTTCGATGTGGTGGTGCTCCCGAATTTGTACGGCGACGTGCTTTCGGACGTGGCCGCACAAATTGCCGGCTCGGTCGGACTCGCCGGCTCCGCCAACATCGGCGAGCACATTGCGATGTTCGAGGCCATCCACGGTTCCGCACCGCGCCGCGCGGGTCAGAATTTGGCGAATCCTTCGGGACTGCTCCTCGGCGCGGTGATGATGCTGGTTCACATCA
>JBPCPQ010000447.1:0-5876 GCA_050999015.1 Pyrinomonadaceae bacterium
GAACTGATGAACATTTGGACGCGCTGGCCGCCGAAGTCGCCGATAAGCAACGCGACCCGTACTCGGCGGTTGAAGAGATTTTGAAAGAAGTGGGCGGTTTTTAGTTTTCGGTTTTCAGCGACTGCGCATCGAGACGTTTGATCTTGACGCTGCTCACTGAAAACTGAAAACTAAAAACTGAAAACTGTTCATGAAAATCGAACACATCGGCATTGCGACACATAGCATAAACGACGCGCTTGCGTTCTGGCGCGACGCGCTCGGGTTGGATGTCGTCGGCACTGAGGAAGTAGCGGAGCAGGGCGTGCGCGTAGCGATGCTGCCCGTCGGCGAGTCGCGCATCGAATTGTTGGAGCCGACGGGGCCGGCCTCGCCGGTGGCAAAGTTTTTAGAGAAGCGCGGGGCGGGCATTCATCACGTCGCGGTGCGCGTTGACGACATCCGCGCGGCACTCGCCCGTCTGAAGGAGAAGGGCGCGCGCCTGATAGACGAGTCGCCGCGCATCGGTGCCGGCGGCTGTCTCATCGCTTTCGTCCACCCTTCAGCGGCGGGCGGTGTGCTACTGGAATTGATCGAGGAAAGGTCAGAATCTAATCATCAGTGATGAGAAGAAAGCTTGGTAGTAATTGAAAAGTTTGCGGAAGCCCGACCGTGAGGGAGGGCGTATCACAGGCGGTATGAAAGAATGCCCATGCTGACGCGCGGGCTTCTGCCCTACCCCTTAGAAGTAATTTTCGGAAAGGACAAGAGTTAATTTTGAAATCAACAACCAAAGCAATTATCGCCGTTGTCGTTGCCGCGATGCTCTCAATCGGGTTGATCGTGTGGCAGGCGAAAGCTGGGCGAGCGCACGGCGTCAGTCTCTCGCCGGAAGACATGGCGCTAATCGCCGAAACGACGCAACCGCAGCTACGCGCGCAACTGGCGAACAGCGAAGAAGATCGCAAAAAATTTGCCGAGAATATTAAACAGATGCTGGCCGTCGCGGCAGAAGCGCGAGGAGCGGGTGTCGCCAACCGACCCGAAGTGAAGCAGCAACTCGAAGTGTCGCGCTCGGTGATTATCGCTCAGAGCTACCTTGCGAAGCAGCAGAAAGAAGGTAAGGAAGTCTCCACGGATCAGCCCGTCCCGAAGGAGGAGATTGACGCTTTTCTTAAAGAGCCGGGACAGGAAGAAAAATTCAATAAGTTCATCGAGGCGGTTCAAAAGAGAGCGGGCGGTGCGGCGCCGCTGCCGCCCGAACAGCGCGAAGAAGTGAAACAACAATGGGCAACCATCATGCTGCTCGAACGTAAAGGTGTCGCCGGTGGGATTGATAAAGAGCGTAAGACCCAACTTCAAATCGAGCTTCAGCAGGCGCGCGTGCTGAGTCAGTTCTACGGCGAGGAGCTAGGCGAGAAGCTTAAAGCGACCGACAAGGAAGTTGACGAGTATCTCGCCAAGAACCCGGATTTGGACGCGAAAGCCAAAGAAGCGCGCAACAAGGCGGCAGACGTGTTGAAGCGCATTCAGGGCGGGGAAGACTTTGGCGCGCTGGCGAAAGAGTTTTCAGATGACCCCGGCAGCAAAGAAAAGGACGGCGACTTGGGCTGGTTCGGGCGCGAGCGAATGGTCAAGGAGTTTGCGGACGCCGCCTTCGCGCTTCAGCCGGGGCAGGTCAGCGAAGTGGTTGAGTCGCCTTTCGGTTATCACATCATCAAGGTCATGGAGCGGCGCACGGAGAACGGGGCCGATGGCAAGCCGGAAGAACAAGTGCGCGCCAGCCACATTTTGATTCCCGCCGCGAGCGAGCCGAATCCGGCGAATCCTTTCGCCCCGCCGCAATCTCCGCGCCAGCAAGCTCAGGAAGCGGTTGAAAAAGAGAAAGAGAAGAAACTCCTCGACGACATCACGAAGCGTAACCGCGTCGAGGTCGCGGAGAACTTCAAAGTAGCGATGCCGGAAACACCCGCCGGGATGATGCCTCCTGTTAGTCGGGAAGGTGCGCCGCACACGTCGGACGATGTGCCCGGGCAAGAAGCCGCGCCGGCGGGCAATGCTGAACCAAAGTAAGGACAACGAAAAACCGTAGCGTGATGCGACTCGGCGATTACCGTGTGGAGATTGTGCCCGACGCGGAGTTTCGTCTTGATGGCGGCGCGATGTTCGGCGTCGTGCCGCGCACGCTTTGGTCGAAAGTCTCACCGCCCGACGAGCACAATCGCATTCGCGTGAACATGAACTGCCTGTTCATCGAAGCGGGGTCTGAGCGGATTCTTATCGAGACGGGCATCGGCGATAAATGGTCGCCGAAGTATGCCGCGATCTACGGCATCGAGCGAAAGCGGACGTTGCGCGAATCGTTGCAGGCCATCACGAATTGCGCGCCGGAAGACATCACCATCGTCGTCAACACGCACCTGCACTTCGACCACGCGGGCGGCAACACGATGCTCGACGAGCGAGGCAACACGGTGCCGACGTTCCCGAACGCCCGCTATTTTGTTTCGCGCGACGAGCACGTACACGCCGAAGCGCCGCACGAACGCGACCGGGCGAGTTATCTGCCGGAAAACTGGAAGCAGCTCGAAGAATCAGGTCAGCTTTACCTCCAGCCGCCGGAATACGAAGTCGTGCCGGGGCTGACGATGGAGACAATGCCCGGCCATTCGCGCTCAATGCAGTGCGCGCGCCTCGAACGCGGGGGGCAGATTCTGTTTCACTTCGCCGACCTGATACCGACGCGGGCGCACGTGCCGCTCGCGTGGATTATGGGTTACGATCTGTTCCCCGTCGAAACACTTGAAGCCAAGCGGCGTCTCCTGCCGCAGGCGGCGCGCGAAAACTGGCTCTGTTATTTTTATCATGACCCGGACATGCCACTGTGTCGTGTGATTGAAGAAGATGGAAAGTTACAAGCGGTCGGATATGATGAGGCACAGGACGGTTTTGTTCCGGGGAATAGTGATACACACGACGCACGATGAGCCATTATGGATTGATGATTTACTGGAGCGATGAAGATGGGGCTTTTATCGCCGAAGTCCCTGAGTTGGCTGGTTGTATGGCGGATGGCGGCACGTATAAAGAAGCGCTCGAAAATGTTGAAGTCTTTATCGCAGAATGGATCGAAACGGCGAGGGAGTTGGGGCGTCCGATTCCCGAACCGAAAGGACGATTGACTTACGCTTAATGGGTTGCGAGTTTTAGACGGTAAGTATTCTCATCGGGACATCGAAAGTATGAGTACAGCGAAAATCGGTATCATCGGCGGTAGCGGCCTGTACCAGATGCCGGAGTTGATGGACGTTGAGGAGGTGCGCGTCGAGACGCCGTTCGGTGATCCGTCCGATGCTTTTATTGTTGGGACGCTCGAAGAGGAGCGCGTCGCGTTCCTGCCGCGACACGGGCGCGGGCATCGTTTCAGCCCGACGGAGTTGCCGTTCAGAGCCAACATCTACGGGATGAAAATGCTCGGCGTGGAGCGCATTCTGTCGGCCTCCGCCGTCGGTTCGTTGCAGGAGCAATACGCGCCGCTCGATATGGTGATCCCCGACCAATTCTTCGACCGCACCCGCGCGCGCACCGGGGAGTCAACGTTCTTCGGCGAGGGAATCGTTGCCCACGTGACTTTCGCACACCCGGTTTGCGAGGAACTCGGCGACGTGCTCGAAGAGTCATGTGGTGCGACTGACGTTGAAGTGCATCGCGGCGGCACCTATCTGTGCATGGAAGGGCCGGCGTTTTCGACGAAAGCGGAATCAAACGTCTATCGGTCGTGGGGGATGGATGTCATCGGGATGACGAACTTGCAGGAAGCGAAGCTCGCGCGCGAGGCCGAGATGTGTTACGCGACGCTCGCGCTCGTCACCGATTACGATTGTTGGCACGAGGCGCACGACGCCGTGTCGGTCGAGACGGTCGTCGAGTACCTCAAAAAGAACGTGCGCAACGCGCAGGTCATCATGCGCGAAGCGGTGCAACGCCTGAGTCGCCACGGGCGGACGTGCGGCTGCGGTTCGGCAATGAAGAACGCGATTTTCACGCCGCCGGATTTGTGGCCCCCGGCGACAACGAAGAAACTCGACGCGATCATCAAGAAGTACTGGAAGAAGTGATGAGTGATGAGTGATAAGGAAAATTACTCAGTATCTTTTATAGTCGCGGTTGTGAGGTTTAATTATGAAGAAAGTGATATTAGCTTGTTTCAGTTTGACGTTGGTTCTGCTTTGCGGGGCGGGGATGGCGGCGCACGCGCAGAATGTTAAGGGCGGCCCGGTCGAAAATGTTTTGCGTGACCCTGCTCTTGAGAAGGAATCGAAACACAATTTGGAAGTCGCGCGTCATTACTTCAAGCTGAAGAAAGCATATCGCGCGGCGATTGCGCGCTGTGAAGAAATCATCGCGGGCAATCCGAACTTCTCGCAGTTGGATGAAGTCCTCTACATCGCCGGTGCCGGCAGCTTGCGTTTGGCGGAGAATCGCGGCAAGCAGTCGCCGAATCTCCCGCCGGAAAAACTGCGCGACGACGCCCGCGACTACCTTTCGCGCGTCGTCAACGAATTTCCCGAAAGCAAATTCAGCGAGCAGGCGGAAATCGAACTCCGCCCCATCGGGGGAGTAAAACCGAAAGCAGTAGTCAGTAGCCAGTAGACAGTATTCAGTAGAAGAGCATTTCTGTGTCCATGCTGAATACTGTCTACTGGCTACTTAGGAGATTACACAGTGTCATTGTTAGTTGTCGGGTCGGTGGCGTTTGATGCGGTGGAGACGCCGTTCGGGAAACGCGAGAAGATGCTCGGCGGGTCGGCGACGCACTTTTCTTTGTCGGCCAGCTTTTTCACGGATGTCTGTGTGGTCGGTGTCGTCGGCGGCGACTTCGGGCGCGACGAGTTGGGCGTCTTCGAGGAGCGCGGCATTGACGTTTCCGATGTCGAACGCATCGAAGATGGTAAAACATTTGTCTGGCGCGGTCGCTATGATTTCGACCTGAACACGGCGCACACGCTCGACACGCAGCTTAACGTCTTCGCGGATTTTAAGCCGAAGCTTTCGGAGGCGTCGCGCCGTTCGCGCCTCGTTTTTCTCGGCAACATCCAGCCCGATTTGCAAACTGAAGTCCGCGGGCAAATCGCGGGCGCGGAACTCGTCGCGCTTGACACGATGAACTACTGGATTCAGACCGTCCCTGACGCGGTGAAGGCGGCGATTCGCGGCGTTAACGTCGTCATCATCAACGACGCCGAGGCGCGCCAACTTGCGGACGAGCCGAACCTGATTAAGGCCGCGCGTAAAATTCTTTCGTGGGGGCCGTCGGCGCTCGTCGTGAAGCGCGGCGAGTACGGCGCGGCAATGTTCACCGGAGAGGCTTACTTCGCCATCCCGGCCTACCCGCTCGAATCAGTCTTCGACCCGACCGGCGCGGGCGACACATTCGCGGGCGGCTTCATGGGCTACCTCGCCAGCCAACCTGTGATTGACGAAGCGGCGATGCGGCGCGCGATGATCTTCGGTTCGGTGATGGCTTCATTCAACGTCGAGGAGTTCGGCACGGAGCGCGTCAGCCGGCTGACTCACGATGAAATCAACGAGCGCTTTCGCACCTTCAAGCGGATGACCCACTTTGAGGAGATTCCGTTCAAACGTGCCGTCCAAGCCACCAAAAAATAAGGGTAAAAGGGGAAAGGGTGAAGTGTACTCTTCGTCGAGGCTTCTATAGCGTTCAAGAAAATGTTTTCTGATGTGTGTCCCGAAGGGACAACAGGAGATCAGCCGGTGGTGTGGAACCACCGGAACCGCATCCGCGTTGATGTCTGCGTCCTGACAAGGACGCAGGAGTTCGCAAGAGACTTGCGCCCCTGCAGGGCGCTTTGCATGTGTGGTGCGTTATTCCGGTG
>JBPCPQ010000249.1:0-3302 GCA_050999015.1 Pyrinomonadaceae bacterium
CTCCATATGGTGTTTTAACCGGGCGCGCTTCTTCAGAGGCGCGCTCTTTTTGTTCTAAGACAGGGCAGCGCAATGTACGAATTTGCGTGTGTCAAAGCTTCATGTGTGGCTTACCGAATTTTCAATCGCACCTTTATCGCTTTCGGCTGCAACAACTTCTTGCCTCACCAAAGTTGTTTACCCGGCGCAACGCTCGACGGCACGAACCTTGCCTATAGCAAAGTTTACAATGACTGAGTGAAGCGTGTCCGGCGCGCTCTCATTTTTGCAAATCAAGATTTAGTCACCAGAGGAGGTTTACTTATGAGCTTACCAAACAGGGACGAGATGGAAGGAAAGATAGATCAAGCGAAGGGCACGGTGAAAGAGAATGTCGGCAGGGCGATTGGCGACCGTGATATGGAAACCGAAGGAGCCGCCGACCGCGCCAGCGGAAATGTTCAGGAAGGTTACGGCGAAACTAAGCGCAAAGTTGGCGATGCCATCAAAGATGTTGGCGATGCCGTGGGAAGATAACCAAAGAACTGAAAATTTCTGGATGGAATAACTAAAGCGCGGAAGCGAGTCGTGTTAGATTCGCTTCCGCGCTCTTTTTAGCAGGAGGCATTTTTGACAAGTTTGGCTCATGCGCTTGTGTGCCGGAAACCTCGCTGCGCCACGTTATAATCAATCACGAAAATTATTTTGGGCCACTCATGTCAGGCTCGATTTGGCTTCCCGTGAGAATCCTTCAGATAAGCTCGGCGCGCGCATTCGGTGGCGGCGAAAGGCATTTAGTAGACTTAACGCGCGCTCTGCACGCGCGCGGGCATCAAGTCTATGCCGGGCTCGCACCTCGTTCACCGCTGCGCGCGTCGCTCGACACATTGCCGGCGGAAAACATCTTCACGCTCCCTTTGCGCAACTCGCTCGATCTCGGCAGCGCGATAAAGTTGTCTCGCATCCTGCGCGAGCGGCGCATTGAGATTGTTCACGCCCACATGGCTCGTGATTATCCGCTCGCGGCACTCGCGGCGCGGATTACGTCGGGCGTCAGACTCGTCATCACGCGCCACGTCCTTTTCCCGCTCGGTCGCGTCCACGCGCTGACCTTCTCGCGGGCGGCACGTGTTGTCGCCGTTTCCGAAGCTGTCGCTCAAGCTCTACGATCACAAAATCTTTTCCCAAATAACAGGCTCCGTGTCATACCGAACGGCGTCGAGCTTAGCCGTTTCAATGTTCAAGGTGGAGACGTTCACCGCAGGAAATGGCGCGAGCGATTCGGCGCGGCTTACCTCATCGGCATCGTCGGAGAATTGAGTCGCGTCAAAGGGCAGGAAGATTTCGTGCGGGCGGCGGCCATCGTTACGCGCGCGTGCGCCGTGCCGGTACACTTCCTCATCGTCGGCGAAGACAAGTCGCCAGCGGGCGAGGAGCGGGCGAGGATTCTTCAACTCATCGCCGACCTGCGGCTTACGGATCATGTTCACCTTCTCGGCAGGCTTGACGGCGACGCTCTTCTCTCAATTCTTTCTTCACTGGACGTGTTCGTTTCCGCGTCGCGCTCGGAGGCGTTCGGCCTCGCAACGGTTGAAGCGATGGCGGCGGGGGCGGCGGTCGTTGCGACGGCGACCGCGGGAGCAAGTGAGATCATCAGCGACGGAGTGACCGGCAGAATCGTTCCCGTCGGCGATTCACCGACGATGGCAACGGCAATTCTTGAACTTCTTCGAGACGAAGGGGCGCGGCAGCGTCTCGGGACTGAAGCACGCGCGATGGTCAGCTGCCGCTACAAACTTGATCGAATGGTTGCGGAAACGGAACGAGTCTATTGCGAAGCACTCGAAGATCAACGCGAAGGATGAGGCCTTGAGTTACGAGAAAAGTTTTTCACGCGCGGACAATTCCTCTGCCCCACATTTACGACTCTCTTCCGCACGCCGATACTTATATTTCTGTTTCGTGTCACGCGGCTTGTCGGTGGCGTCGCGGATTGTAATCGTGTTCGAGATAGCGGCGACCGATGTACTTCAGCGTCGCCGAGATGTGCTTGCATTCGTAGGCGGGGCTGGCGTCGCCACGAAAGATGAAATCCGCGCACGTACACACAAGTCTCTTCGCCGCCGGATCACAAAACAGGTGGTAGCTCCCGCCGCCGTCCGTCTCCGAATGCGCAATCCACCCATAAGGCTCCGCCTCGCTCACCTCGATTCGGGCGGCGCGGGCGGCGCGCTGTTCGGCGGGAGTAAATTCTTTCATTTTAACTGGCTGTTTCCTCTCAGTTCTCATCACAATTTTCCTCAAAAAAGTTCGATTCGCGTATTGCCCTCTCATGGAGAGAGGCCTTAGTGATTAACGATTTTCGTGATCATTTAGATGCCTCTAAATTGCCATTCGTTTGACCGCGGCACTGGCTGCGTGTTATCTACGCACTCAATAACAGGCTCTATACGACTCCAGTAGCCATACGGAAGAAAGGCCGCTGAGTGATGACCGCTCTCCGTACGCGCGGGATCGAAATTGACTTCGATGAAGCAGGACATGGAAATCCCGTTGTATTGCTTCACGGATTCCCGCTCAATCGCTCGATGTGGAGCGAACAAGTCGAAGCTCTACGCACAGACTATCGCGTCATCACGCCTGACCTTCGCGGTCACGGTGAAACAACCGTGGCTCATGAACCCGCGACGATGGAAGAGTCCGCGCTCGATGTCGCGGCTCTGTTGGACGAACTTAAAATCGAACGCGCCTCCGTCGCAGGTCTCTCGATGGGCGGCTACGTCGCGCTCGCCTTCTGCCACCTTTACCCGCATCGTGTTAGTTCGTTGATCCTCGCAGACACGCACGCCGGTACTGATTCGGACGACGCGCGGCGCGGGCGCGAAGAGTCGGCGCAACGCGCGCTGCGTGAGGGCATGGACGCTATTACCGAGACCATGATTCCGAAGTTGCTGTCACCGGAAACGCTTGCCCGAAAATCTGAAATCGTCGCGCGCGTGCGCGAAATGATAAACGGGACGCGACCTGAAGGCGCGGCTGCCGCCTTGCGCGGCATGGCAACACGCAAAGATCAAATCAACTTTCTTTCTGAGATTTCGGTGCCTACGCTCATCATCGTCGGTAGTGATGATAGTCTCACGCCACTTAAGGAAGCCGCATTGATGCATCGAGAAGTACACGATTCACGCATGGTCGCAATCGAGAGGCCCGGCCATATTTCACACGTCGAGCAGCCCGAAGCTTTTACCCACGCTCTTCTCGATTTTCTTGCTGTCGTCTACCCGCAGCAGAGGATGCCGAGATAGAGAGGTCTGATTTTGTAT